>JALVZS010000084.1:0-8040 GCA_027022065.1 bacterium | reverse complement strand
AAGCTTAAAGGGAAGGGCTTTGTTAGGTTTGCTAGCTACAAGATAGGCAAAAGAGGAGAATTCTACAGTTTTTTGAGGGTTGGGACACTGGATATGGATGGGGATGGGATTCCTGAAATCTACATAAGCGCAGTTTACAACGACATAATAGATGGCAAGTATGTGCCGGAGCCCGCATCCTTTGCGCTTGCCTATAAAAATGGAAAACTTAAAAAGATCAAAGATTTCAAGTTTCTAATAAGGATTGCTAAGGTTGATCAGCTGGGGGGGTATGTCCTTTTGGGCCAGAGATTGGGGGATTACACGCCCTTCAGCGGTCCTATATTTAGGGTTGTTTACAAAAACGGGCATTACGCTATTGACAACCACCTGCCAGGATATATTAGAAATCTTGAATGTATTTACGGTTGGGCCTTAGGAGATGTAAACGGGGACGGGAAGGAGGAAATGGCCCTTTTAGACGAGGATATCTTAAGGATTATGACCCTAAACGGCACGGAGATTTGGGAGTCTGCCGAACCTCTTGGTCCTTTTACGCACCTTTACTTCTACCAAACGCCGAGGTTTGCTACACCTCCTACTATGAAGAACTACGAGCCGGAGGAGATAGCTAAAAAGAGAATTGTTCCAAGGAAAATCATGGTGGAGTATTTTCCTGAGGAGAACAGGAACGCTGTGCTTACCATTGCTAACGATGTGAAGAAGTTTTTTATAGCGGGTGTCAAGATAGCAACGGATTATGAGGGCATAAACGGAAGGGTTGTTAAGATTGAAAAGGTGTCTCAAGGAACGCTATATTCTGCCTTCTTTGATGTGGTTTGGGAGACCCAGAAATTCAGCACTATTTATGGTGAGGACTTCGCAGTCGGTGACTTTAACGGAGACGGTGTTTTAGACTTGGCCTTTCTGGGTTATTTAAAGAAAAGCGGTAAAACAAGAGTTGATGTTTACAGACTGCCAGGCATGTGATCATGAGCATTGACTTTTTAGAACAGCTTTGCTATTCAAGTAATGAGTTTTCTTAAAATCCTTTGCGAAGGGGGGTGGTTGCAGGAGGAGAGGGATGCTTGATTTTGGAGGTTTGTGTTGTTAGCCTTAATTTAAGAAAAAACTTAAGGAGAGGAGGTAGGAGATATGAGGAGTAAGGTTGCTTGGTTAATGTCGGTTTTGTTCCTTTTGGCAACTGTTAGTGTGGCCTCTGCTGGTATTCTGTCGGTTAGGGTTCCCACTAAGAGCGGTATTGAGGCAAGGTTCGGAATGGTTGAGCTCTTCACTGTAAACTGGGCCAAGAACTATAACTTCTATGATAGTGTTCATGACTTCGCTTGGCATGGTGATCCTGAGGGTGTTGTGAGGGATAACTACATGTCCCACATGGTTTACTTCCCCATTGACTTCGTTAAGGCTGGTCAGTGGCGTGCTCATGTGTTGTTTTCCTATAAGGGGAGCGACTATGATCAGGGTGCTGATGTTAACCATAAGGAATACAGCAACGGAGTTGATTACGACAGGTGGCGTGTTGAGCGTGCCTACTTTGAGTTTAAGTTGAACTTCTTGCCTTTTAACGCCTGGTTGGGTGTTGGACACGACATTTGGACCCTTGACAGAAGGGGTGGAGCCCTCGTCTATCTTGATGATGATCCCGGTATAAGGTTCTATGGCAATTATGGCAAGTTTATGTGGGACATGAAGTACATCAGAAAATCTGAACAGACAGATGTGGCCTCTCTTGGTGTGGATTCTAATAGGGATGTTTTAGCTTTGAAGCTTGGTTATGATTTTTCAGAAGCTTTTAAGCCTCAAGTCTTCTTTGCTTGGGATAGGAACGGTGCTATGAGAGAAGGTGGTACCTGGGATATCTACTACATTGGTGCCAACTCCATAGGTAAGATTGGACCTGTTATGTATCAGGCTGAGTTTGTGTATCAGGGCGGTAATGTAGATCTTCAGGGCAAGGGTATTAAGCAGCCTGATGGAGACTATGAGGATGATTTTGATGTGAACGCATGGGCAGCCCTTTTGAACCTGCAGGTTGACATTGCCCAGTGGGTACCCAGCTTGAACAAGTTTGTCATTGGCCTTGGTGGTGTGTACTTCTCTGGTGACGATGATGCTAACGATGATGATCTTGAGGGTTTTGTGGGTGTGACCAACGCTTCAAGGTTCTTCAAGCCTTGGGAAATGGGAACTTTGCCTGTTCATGGTGTTAATACCCAGCCTGTTATTGGTAACACCATCTACGGTTGGAACCCCACTGGTTGGGGAGTTGGCCCTGGTATAGGTGGTGTTATTGGTCAGCCCTTGAGTGCCATTGATATAGCCAATGCTTATGCTGATGCCTTGAAGGGCAAATATGTGGCTGTAGGTAATCTTGGTGCTCATGGTGACAATCCTGGTCTGATCGCTGGTGTGTTCACCATTGATTGGGTGCCCGCCAAGAAGTGGGCCATAAAGGCCATGGTGAAGTATCTCAGGTGGGATGATTCCGATCCTATAGAGGCTTCTTTGCTTGAGGCCTTCCAGAATGCTGGAATCTGCACCAGCAAGGCTGACTGCAAGGCTAAGCACCACAAGATTGACATTGACGAGGAGATTGGTTGGGAGACCGATCTTATGATCAGCTACAAGATCTATCCTAATGTGACCATCTTTGGTGGTATTTCTGCTCTCTTCCCGGGTGATGGTATTGACGACATCAACAAGGCTGTTTGGAACGACGACGATTCCGACACTGCCTACCACGGCCAGCTTGGCGTGAAGTTCGTATTCTAAACTACCTAGAGGTAATAAAAGGCCCTCCCCACTTGGGAGGGCCTTTTTTATTTTACAGCAGTGAAGCTGTGATGCTGTTGCTTATGGGCCAGTAATGATGGGGAGTGGATATACGGTTTTTGTGGATTCTTATTAAGCCTTCCTTTTTGAGCAATAGCGCTTTTTCTAAGAGTTTCTCTCTGTAAGTTGAAGGAAGCTTAGACAGGCATAATCCCCTTTCTGTTCTTAGGTAAAGCATTACCAGCTCTTCAAGTTCCTGTTTCTGGGAAAGCACTTCCGTTTCTCTTTTTGGGTTTTTCAAGTAGGCCTCTATGCTTGAAGGGTTCTTTTCTCTTTTGTTGTTCCAGAGGCTTGCAGCAGACGGCCCTAAGCCTATGTAGTTTCTTCTGGTCCAGTAGATGAGGTTATGAAGGCAGGCTTTTTTTGGCAGGCTGTAGTTGGAGATCTCGTAGTGCACAAAGCCCTCTGAGGTTAGAATATCGTGGACCATGTTGAACATTCTGCTCCAAGCTTCGTCTGATACGGGTTTAATCTTTCCCTCTTTAACCCATCTTTCTAGCCTTGTTCCTTCTTCTATACTCAATC
The DNA here is from genome assembly GCA_027022065.1 of bacterium. Taxonomy (GTDB): domain Bacteria; phylum Thermosulfidibacterota; class Thermosulfidibacteria; order Thermosulfidibacterales; family Thermosulfidibacteraceae; genus JALVZS01. The sequence continues at coordinate 4,683 of JALVZS010000084.1, read as the reverse complement.
CGTAGGCGGATATGTGGGTAAGTCCTTTTTCTACAAGCAGTTTTAAGGTTTCTTCAACCTCTTTTTCCTTCTGGTAAGGGACGCCGAAGATAATGTCCGCGTTAACATTTTCAAAGACCTCAAGAGCGGTGTCAACAGCTTTTAGAGCTTCCTCCTTTGTGTGCGCCCTTCCTAAAAGCTTGAGGGTTCTGTCGTTTAGGCTCTGTACTCCTATGCTTATGCGGTTCGCTCCCAGCGCTTTTAGCCCTTTCAGCAGGTTTTTGCTGAAGGTTGCCGGATTTGCCTCAACGGTAAATTCTATAGGTAAATGATCCAGTATCTTTAAAATCCTCTCTATGAGCTTTAATAGCCTTTCTCCTATTGCGGTGGGGGTTCCACCGCCTATGTAGAGGGTGTAGGGAGGGGCTATCAAGGGCTTTGCCCTTTCTTCTGCCTCTTTAACTATGGCGTCTATTACGGCATCTACCGTTTCTTCGCTTTTTGTGGGAACGGAAAAGAAGCTGCAGTAGCTGCACTTTTTCAGGCAGAATGGAATGTGGATGTATAGGCCTTTTAACCTTTTATTTTCCTTTGTAATTGGGCTTTCTTTTCTCAAAGAATGCCCTTATGCCCTCTTGCATGTCTTCTGTTTTTGAGAGGTGGCATATTCCCAGCTTTTCCTGCTCAAGTAGACACTCCATATCCCAGAATAGCTGTCTGTTTACGAGCTCCTTTATCTTTTTCACAGAGAGGGGAGCTATTTCTGCCATTTTCTGGGCGAGCTTTCTGGTTTCTTCTTCCAGCTCCTCGGGCTTTACCACAAAGTTTACGAGTCCCATCCTTTTGGCCTCTTCTGCTGTAAAGAAGTCTCCCGTCAGGGCGTAGTAGCTTGCAAGCTTTAATCCAACGGTGCGAGATAGCACGATGCTACTGAACATGTCGGGCGATGCTCCTATTCTGGCGTAGGCCAGGTTGAACTTGGTTCCCTCTGCTGCTATGGCCACGTCGCAGCAGCCCATAAATCCGAAGCCTGCTCCGCTTACTGCCCCGTGGACGGAAGCTATAACCACCTTGTCGCACCTTCTTATCATTAGAACCACCTGATTGAGGGAGTCCAGTATCCTGTATATGGTTCTGGCCAGATCCTGTGATTTTAAAAATGAGTTTAAGTCTCCGCCGGCGCAGAACGCCCTTCCCGCTCCCTTAACCACTATGCAGTGAAGGCTTTTGTCGTTGGTCAGCTCGTAGAAGGTGTTGTATAAGGCCTCCGATATTTCAATGTTTAGGGCGTTTAACACCTCTGGCCTGTTTAGCGTAACGTAGGCTATTTTTTCTTCTCTATCAACGATTACCAGCTCAGACATTTTGCCCTCCGGACATTTCTTGAGCTAGAAGATTGATTATCTTATCAATGGCCTCTTCAAGTGAGCAGTTCAGCTCACAGCCTGCGGCATGGTCGTGTCCGCCTCCTCCTAAAGCTTTTGCCACTTTCGCGACATTAACCTCATTCTTGGAGCGAAAGCTTACCTTCACCCCTTCGGGTTCCAGCTCCCTTAAAAATACCCCAACCTCAACGCCCTTTATCCCCCTTGCATAGTTCACGAAGTCCTCAGTATCCTCCGGAAGTGCTCCTGTTCTTTCGTACATCTCTCTTGTTACATAAAGCACTGCAACCTTATCGTTCAAAAAGAGCCTAAGGGTTTTTAGACACTCGGCTAGAAGCCTTATCCTTCTTGGGGGATTGCTTTCGTATATCTCAACGGCCACCTTCCAAGGCACGGCTCCCAGCTCCACGAGCTCTTTTGCCGTCTGGAATGTTTCCGCATTTGTGCTTGAGTACTTGAACCCACCTGTGTCTGTGTATAGGCCTGTGAATATGCAGGTTGCCACATCCTTCGTTATGGGTTTTTTTGTGAGTTTGAGTATGTCAAAGACTATTTCTGCCGTTGAGGCCCTTTCGGGCTCCACGATGTTGTAATCTCCAAAGTACTCGTTGGTTTCGTGGTGATCCACTACTATCACCGCTTCCGCTTTGGAGCGGTCAAAGTCGGGGATCCTCTTTTCGTCGGAGCAGTCCAGCACGAGGAACACCTGAGCGGGCTTCACCTCACTGAAGGAGGAAAACTGGACTACCTCCTCTGCACCCGGCAAGAACATAAATATCTCGGGAAGCTTCCCGGGGCAGTAGACCTTCACCTTTTCTTTAAAGGCATTTTTGATTGCAAGACATGAGCCTATGGCATCTCCGTCTGGGTTTTTGTGCATGAAACAGGCGATGCTTTCTGCATCACTGAGTATCTTTGCCACCTTCTCCTTCACCGTGTATCTCCTTTAAGAGTTTTTCAATCCTTTCCACATGCTCCAGGCTTCTGTCTTCGTGAAACCTGAGTTTGGGAAGCCTCTTTATTCTGAGGTCCCTTCCCATGAGGGACTGTATAACCACGCGGTTGCTTTCAAGCTGTTTTTTGGTGTAGTCCCAGCTTCCGTCAAGCACGCTGAAATAAACATCTGCATAAGATAGATCTGCGCTGACCTTTACCCGTGTTATGGTTACAAAGCTTACGTTTAAGTCTTTTATAGAACCGCTTATGAGAAGTTCGGCAACCTCTTCCCTTATCAGCTCTGCGAGTCTATCGGTTCTTTTGTAGCTCTTCATCAGAAGATTTCTATCATATAGTCCAAAAGGGAGACTTCACCGTAAGCTTCTACGAAGTCCACTATCTGATTCAGCACCTTGTCCGCCATTTTTGCGCTGTTGCTTACAAAGGCTATGCCTAAGGTGGCTAGCTGGTGCTTGTCTAGGTTGTCTATTTCGGATACAGAAACATTGTACTTGTTCCTTATACGCTCAATCAGACTTTTTATAACCCTTCTTTTTCCTTTTAGGTTGTTGTTTCCGGGTATTTCCACAAGTATTCTGAGGCTTCCAATTACCAACTCTAGATCTCCCTTTTAACCTCTTGTATTTCAAAAGCCTCAATGATGTCTCCCTCTTTTATGTCCTGGAAGCCTTCTATGGCCATGCCGCACTCATATCCTGCTGCCACCTCTTTCACATCGTCCTTGAACCTCTTTAGGGAGGCCAGCTTTCCTTCGTGCACTATCACTCCGTCCCTTATAACTCGTATCTGGGCGTTCCTTGGTATCTTACCCTCAAGCACATAGCAGCCGGCCACCCTTCCCACCTTGGGCACGTTGAATGTCTGACGGACCTCTGCCCTTCCAAGGACCACCTCCTGATATTCCGGCTCAAGAAGACCAGATAGGGCCTTTTTAACATCGTCTATGAGGTCGTAGATGACCCTGTAGGTTCTTATCTCAACCTTCTCCCTCTCTGCTGTTTTCTTGGCCTTGCTGTCAGGGCGCACATTAAAGCCGATGATTATTGCGTGAGATGCCTGGGCGAGCATCACATCCGTTTCTGTTATGGCACCTACCGCTGAGTGCAGTATGTTTACGGAAACCTCGTCCGTTGAGAGCTTCTCCAGCGCCTCTTTAACCGCCTCAAGGGATCCCTGAACATCGGCCTTGAGGATAATTCTCAGCTCTTTGGTCTCTCCCTCTGTAAGCTTCTTCATAATCTCTTCAAGGGAGAGTTTCGGCTTTATCTGCACGGCCTCTTTGGCCTTTTCAATCCTCTCTTCGCTAATGCTTCTTGCTACCTTTTCGTTTTCCACAACAAAGAAGAGGTCTCCCGCCATGGGAACATCGGACAGTCCCAGCACCTCAACGGGGGTTGACGGGCCTGCTTCCTTTAATCTTTCCCCCCACTCGTTTGTCATGGCCCTTACCTTGCCCCAGTGAAGGCCCGCCACAAAGGCATCTCCAACCCTGAGGGTTCCGTCCTGCACCAAGAATGTGGCTACAGGTCCTCTTTTGGGATCCAGCTTTGATTCAAGCACCGTCCCCTTTGCGGGTTTATTGGGGTTTGCCTTCAGCTCAAGCATCTCCGCCTGAAGCAGAACCATCTCAAGTAGCTCATCCACTCCCTGTCCTGTCTTTGCGGATATGGGAACCATTATGGTGTCTCCTCCCCACTCTTCGGGGATAAGCCCGTGCTTTGCTAGCTCTTGTTTAACCTTTTCAGGGTTGGCATTGGGCTTGTCTATCTTGTTTATGGCCACGATTATGGGCACTCCTGCTGCCTTTGCGTGGTTTATGGCTTCAATGGTTTGGGGCATAACGCCGTCGTCTGCGGCAACAACAAGGATTACGATGTCTGTAACCCTTGCTCCCCTTGCCCTCATGGTGGTGAAAGCGTGGTGTCCAGGGGTGTCAATAAAGGTGATCTCTCCCTGTGGGAGCTTTACCTTGTAAGCCCCTATGTGCTGGGTTATGCCTCCTGCTTCCCTTGCCGCAACGTTGGTCTTTCTGATGTAGTCTAAAAGTGTGGTCTTTCCGTGGTCCACGTGCCCCATAACCGTAACTATGGGAGGTCTTGGCTGAAGGTTCTCCTCTTCTTCCTCCTTTTCCTCTTTTAGGGTTGGGAGTTCTTCTTCCGAAATCACCTCAAATCCGTATTCCTCACACACCATTTTTGCAACATCAAAGGGGAGCACCTGGGTAAGGCTCACGGGTATGCCTTTGGACTTCAAGAGCTCCTGTATCTCTTCCTCGTCTTCCTCCAACATAAAGGCCAGGTCCTTTATGGTTACTGTTTCTGGAAGCTTTATGGTGCCTGCTTCAAAGTCCACCCGCTCCTTC
>JALVZS010000083.1:22309-33281 GCA_027022065.1 bacterium | reverse complement strand
CCATTAGCTGGAGGAAGTACTCATCGGGCTTTGCCTGGGAAAGCTTGAGTTCTCCTAAGAATACCTCGCCCGTCGTGCCGTCAATGGTAATAGCATCTCCTTCCTTGAGCAAAAGCTCTCCAAACCTAGCAGTTCTTTCCTTTTCGTCAATGTAAACATCCCCGCATCCAACTATACACGGCTTACCCATTGCTCTAGCCACAACAGCAGCGTGCGAAGTAACACCGCCTCTGGCTGTAACTATTCCCTCGGCTATATTCATGCCTCCCACATCTTCGGGAGAGGTTTCCGGCCTTACCAGAATAACCTTTCTGCCCTCCTCGGCCATTCTCTGTGCGGCATGAGAAGAAAGGGCTATGACACCCGTTGCGGCACCGGGAGAGGCGGGAAGTCCCCTGGCAATAACCTTCTTCTTTTGATCAGGCTCTATCTCTGGATGAAGAAGCTGGTTTAGCTGCGATGCGTCCACCTTCAAAAGGGCTTCTCTTTCGCTCAGCAAACCCTCCCTCACCATATCCACTGCTATCCTAAGTGCGGCTCTAACGGTTCTTTTGCCGTTTCTCGTTTGCAGTATGTAGAGGTGGCCCTTCTCCACCGTAAACTCTATGTCCTGCATATCCCTGTAGTGCCTCTCCAAAAGATTGGCGTAACCCACAAGCTCCTGGTAAACCTTGGGCATTCTCTCCTTGAGCTTCTCTATCGGCTCCGGCGTTCTTATGCCAGCCACCACATCCTCTCCTTGGGCATTCACCAGAAACTCGCCGTAAAGCCCCTTTTCTCCAGTTGCGGGATTGCGGGTAAAGCACACGCCTGTTCCGGAATCCTCACCCATGTTCCCGAAAACCATGGTTTGCACATTGGCGGCGGTGCCCCAGTCATCGGGTATGTTGTGTATCCTCCTGTATATCCTTGCCCTCTCGTTGTTCCACGACTTAAAAACGGAAAGAACAGCGCTCATGAGCTGATCCCAGACATCCTGCGGGAAGCTCTTTCTATAACTCTCATAAAGCAGCTTGAACCTCTCCACCACATCCCAGAGATCCTCGGCGTTAAGCTCCACATCGTGCTTTACGCCCCTTTCCCTTTTTTTCTCCTCCAGCACCTCCTCAAAAGCGCTATTGGGAATACCAAAGACCACATTGCCGTACATCTGTAAAAGCCTTCTGTATGAGTCATAGGCAAATCTGGGATTACCCGTTGCCTCTGCAAGGCTTCCCACCGTTTTGTCGTTGAGTCCTATGTTCAGTATGGTGTCCATCATTCCGGGCATGCTCACCCTAGCCCCAGACCTAACAGAAAGAAGCAGTGGATTTCTGCCTCCAAATGTTTTCCCCGCTATTCTTTCAACCTCGCAGAGAGCCGCCTCTATCTGATCCTCAAGCCCCTTGGGCAGTTTTCCCGTTTTCAGGTACTCTATGCAGGCCTCCGTGGTAACGGTAAAGCCAGGAGGAACAGGAATGCCGATTTTTGTCATTTCGTGGAGATTTGCACCCTTTCCTCCCAAAAGCTCCCTCATGGAAGCGTTGCCTTCGGCGGTTCCCGCCCCAAAAAAGTAAACATACTTCTTCATGGCCGATCCCTCCCTTTGGATTACTATAATACGAAAGAGCGCACCATAAAAGGGACGCTCTCGGCTTTAATACCCATACTCTCCATAATCCTCGCCATGTCATTGGGAGGGACGGAGAAGAACTCCATTTCCTCTTCCGTTTCTGGGTGCACAAGCCTCAAATAGGTTGCGTGAAGGGCCTGTCTGTCTATGAGATCAAGTCTTTTCTTTCCGTATGTCTCATCCCCTATAACAGGGCATCCTATGTGGTGTAGGTGAACCCTTATCTGATGGGTTCTTCCCGTGTATATCCTGACGGCCAAAATGTGCAGATCTCGCTGGCTTTTTATAACCCTGTAGGCTGTGAAGGCTTCCCTTCCCCCTTTAACCACCGCCATCTTCTTGCGGTTAACAGGATGCCTTCCTATGGGAGCATCAATGATCCCCTCAACAGCGGGAAGCCTACCGCAACAGATGGCCACATACCCCTTGACAACTCTTTTCTCTTTAAATGCAGCGCTCAGCTTCATGTGGGCATCTTCAGTTTTCGCCACCACAAGAAGTCCCGAAGTGTTTTTGTCAAGCCTGTGGACAATGCCTGGCCTCTCCTTTCCCCCTAAAGAGGAAAGTATAGGAAACCTTGCTATCAGCACATTTGCCAAGGTGTCCTGCCTGTGGCCTGCAGCAGGATGAACGGGAAGACCAGCAGGCTTTTCAATGACCGCAAGGTACTCGTCTTCATAGTAAACCTTAATGTCCATGTCCCTGGGGATAAGCTCTGTAGGCTCAGGAGGTGGTATAATAACCAGCACCTCCTCGTCCCTTTTGACCCTCACCCCCGGTTTTTTAGCCCTTTCTCCAGAGATAAAGACAAGTCCTCTATCAATGAGCCTCTTTATCTGGCTTCTTGAAAGCTCAAGCTGGCTTTCCAGGAACCTGTCAAGGCGCTGATTGTGGAAAGTGTCCCCTACTCGGAAAACCTTCCGTATATCCTGGTGTTGCACCTGGGGCACCTTCCACCTTTGAGCTCCACCTTGGATGTAAAGAAGTAACCCCTTTTTATAAGTGCAGTGCCACAGTTTGGACAGTATGTAGTGTTAAGCTCCTCATCGGCCACATTGCCCACATAAACATACTTCATTCCTTTGCTAAGAGCTATCTCTCTTGCCCGAAGCAGTGTTCTAACAGGAGTGGGAGGAAGATGATTCATCCTGTAGTGCGGGAAAAACCTGGTGAAGTGAAGGGGAATCTCATCGCTTATGCTTAAAAGAAAGTCCACAAGTTCTTCTATTTCATCTTCAGAATCGTTCAGGGTGGGAATAATGAGGTTTGTGACCTCGGTAACCACGCCCTCTTCAAAGCATCTCTTTATAGTATTCTTTGTAGCCTCTATATTCCCACCTCTACACACATCCCTGTAAAACTCCTGCTTTATGGACTTAAGGTCAACATTGATGGCGTCTATGTAGGGAAGTATCTCTTCCAAAGGCTCGGGATTTATCTGGCCATTGCTTACAAGCACAATGGGAAGCCCCTCATCCTTGGCAAGCTTTGCCACATCAAGTATGTATTCAAACCACACCAGAGGCTCTGTATAGGTGAAGCATATTCCATTTGAGTTGTATCTCTTGGCTATCCCCACAAGAGCCTCAGGCGAAACATACTCCGTCGGGCAGTCAAACTGGGAAATGGAGTAGTTCTGGCAGTGAAGACATCCCAAGTTGCATCCGTTTTCGGCAAGGGAGATGATGTAGCTTCCCGGATAGAAATGGTAGAGAGGCTTTTTCTCTATTGGATCATTGGCTATGCTCACCACTTCACCATAGCCTGAAGCTACAAGCTTGCCATCAACATTCTCCCTCACCCTGCAGAATCCCCTCTTACCAGGTGCTATGACACACCCTCTTGGGCAGAGAAGACACCTAACCTTTTTATCTTCTAAGGCTTCCCAGTACCTAGCGATGGGCTTCATTTGTACCTTCTCACGGTAAACCTGTATACCTCTATAGGCTCCCCCGGAGAAATACCCGCCTTTGCCATGGCTATGGCCAACTGCTGCTCAACAGTATCAATCCCTTCAAGATCGGGAAGAAGAAGGCCCTGCCTCCATCCTGAGCGGACAATGACACCGTACTTTTTGGGATCAAGCTCGGAGAGGTCCTTTACAGGCTCAGGAGGAGAAAGCACATCAACCGAAATGGTAAGCTCAGGCAACTCCTGAGGCTGAACAGGCGGAAATCTGGGATCCTGAGTGGCGGCAGCTATGGCGTTTTTTATAACTTCTTGAGCCACATTGGGCTGAGTGGGAAGAAATGTCCCTATACAACCCCTCAGCTCACCGTGCTTCTTCAAAGAGACGAATGTTCCTGCCTTCTCCTTCATCTCAGGTGTCATCTCCTCAGGAGGCGGAGGAGGAATGACCCTCCCATGCTTCACATACTCCTCAATGGCTTTTCTTGCTAGCTCCACCAGAGGATGCGCCATCTTCAGTACTCCCTCTCCGAAAGATAGTCGGCTATGGCCTCCAAGGCCCTCTTCTCCCAACAATCGCTGAAACAACTCAAAGCCTCTTTCGCCCTTTTTCCGTGCATCCTTACACGCTCCTTTGCCTTTTCTATCCCGTTATACTTTAATATAACCTCCTTCACCCTTTCAAAATTCTCCTGATTAAACTCATCCTGAAGCAGAAGATCTCTAACCATCCTCTTTTCCGCCTTTGTGGCCTCCTTAAGGGAAAGGATCAGGGGAAGCGTAACCTTGCCTTCCCTGAAATCTATGCCTACAGGCTTGCCCGTTTTTTTGGGATCTCCCGCTATGTCAAGTATGTCATCGGATATCTGAAAGGCATAGCCTATCTGTGTCCCGTACTCTACAAGGGCTTCCCTTTGATGCTCGTCTGATCCCATTACGGCCCCCACCTCACAGGACGCTGATATAAGAGCAGCCGTCTTTCCGTATATGATCCTGTAGTAATCCTCTTCAGTAGTTTCCACATCAAAGCTCTTTATGAGCTGCAGAATCTCTCCCTCCGCCAGACTCACACAGGCCTTTGCCATCACCTTTAAAGCCTCAGGAGGCAGATGCTCTGTCATTAGGTAGAAGGATTTGGCAAACAGAAAGTCCCCAACAAGGACAGAGGCCTGATTACCCCATATCTTCCTTGCCGCCAGACGCCCCCTCCTCTTGTCCGCCTCATCCACCACATCGTCGTGCAATAGGGTGGCTGTGTGAATGTACTCCACAACGGCCCCGGCAATGGACGCCCTATCGTCATCGCATCCACAAAGTCGCGATGCCAAAATGGCCACCATAGGCCTAAAGCGCTTTCCGCCTGAATCCAAAATGTAAGAGGAAAGCTCAGGGATAATGTGGATGGCAGAATGCAGATTATCTCTAAGCACTTTTTCAACTAAACCCAGCTCTTCCCTTAACCTTTCGGCTATCTTCTTAATATTCATCTCTCCTAAAAAACCTTTAAAATATACTCCGCCTGTTGTAAACAAGGAGGTGCCATGAGGAAAACGGCCCTCTTAGTGGAAAACCTCAGCGTGAAGATGGGAAACAAGCCGATTCTTGAGGACGTCTCCTTTGAGGTTAAGGAAGGAGAGTTCTGGGGAATAATAGGACCCAACGGAGGTGGGAAAACTACTCTATTGAGGGCCATTTTAGGCATAGTGAAGCCATCAAAGGGAAGGGTTGAGATCTTCGGCAACCACCCAGAAAAGGCTGTAGCAGAAGGGCTCGTGGGATATCTGCCTCAGAGGATTGAGGGTATGGTGCCTTTTACCGCAAGGGACTTTGTTGAACTTGTGGGAGGAGACGGGAACAAATTTTTAAAGCTTGTGGGAATGAGTGAAAAGGCCGATACCCCCTTTGAGAAACTATCGGGAGGGGAAAGGCAAAGGGTGATGTTTGCAGCGGTGCTTTCAAGAAAGCCTAAGCTTCTGCTTCTGGACGAGCCCCACACAGGTGTTGATATAATAGCCCAGGACAGCTTTTACAGTATTTTAAAAGAGCTAAAGGAGAAGGGGATAACTATACTTATGGTCTCCCACGATGTAGGAGTTATAGTAAACTTTGTGGACAAAATTGCCTGCTTAAACAAAAAGCTAAAATACACGGGAAATCCCAGAGGCGCTTTAGACTGTAAGCTTCTGGAGGAGCTTTACGGCACAAAGATGGAGGTATTTGTTCACCATCCAGAGTGCGAGGGATGCCACATATACCGTCGTTCATAGTGGCTCCTTTTCTGTGTGCGCTGGTCATAGCCGTTACGCTATCTTTGTACTCCTTCATAGTGGTGGTCAAAAGGTGGGCTTTCTTGAGCGTTGGTGTTTCGCACGCCGCCTTTGGTGGAGTGGCTCTGGGATTCCTTCTGGGAATACCCGTGGGAGTATCCGCCTCAGCCTTCGCCCTAGCCGCGGCTTTTTTGATGGGCCACATGAAAAGCAAGGGAAACATCCACGAGGATGTGGCAACGGGCGTTATATTCTCTGTATTTATGGCCTTAGGAGTGGTGCTTTTCTCTATTAGAGAAGGGTACATCTCCGATGTGTTTAGCTACCTTTTCGGCAGTATGCTTGCAGTTGGATGGAGAGAGGTTTTTGTAGCGCTTACACTTTCTGCATTAAGCATAGGATTCCTCCTGGCCTTTAAAAGGGATATCTTTTTGATGCTGGTTGACCCAGAGATGGCCTATGTCATGGGGGTGCCCGTCAGAAGAACCTACAACCTACTTCTGGCCCTGTTCACCCTGAATGTGGTGGTGGCGATAAAGCTTATAGGCGTTATTCTCGTATCCGCCCTAACCGTGGTGCCTGCATCCGTGGCGATCTTTTTCTTCTCCAAGCTCAAGCACATAATGCTCTTAAGCGTGACAGTAGGGGTGCTTGCTGTTATGGCGGGTATGATCACATCTTATATAACGGACCTGCCGCCTGGAGCCACCACGGCTTTAACAGCAGGAGCTTTGTTCTTTGGAGCACTCCTTATATCAAAGAGATAGCTTGCCCTCCCTGATTAGCCTCTCTATAAGATGATCCATAACACCCACCTTTTCCCAGCCTTTTGCCCTTAACCTGCAGCTATCGCATCTTTCGCAGGGAACCTCCTGCCCCCTGTAGCAGGAAAGGGAGTAGGAGTAATCCGCTCCAAGGCTCAGTCCCAGTGCAATGATTTCAGGTTTCGTGAGGTTAATTATAGGGGCATGAACAGTAAAGGGCCTCCCCTCAACAGCTGCCTTGGTCCCTTCATTTACAGCCCTTTCCATGGCCTTTACAAAAGAAGGGCGACAGTCGGGATAACCTGAAAAATCCACGGCGTTCCAGCCACCAACTATGTGCTGTATTCCCCTTGTCTCGGCATACGCCACGGCAAGCGAAAGAAAGATGCCGTTCCTAAAAGGCACATAGGTAACGGGAATGGAGTCATCTATCTCTTCCCTGTCAGGCACCTCTATGCTGTCGTCCGTAAGGGCAGAACCACCTATCTGTCTCAGATCTATCTTTATAATCTTGTGCTCTTTAACCCCGGCCTTTCTAGCGGTTATCTTGGCAAACTCTATCTCCAACCTGTGCCTCTGGCCGTAATCAAAGGTTACGGCATAAACCTCGTGAAAGTGCTTTTTTGCCCACCACAGACAGGTTGTGGAATCTATACCAGACGAAAAAAGCACCAGTGCTTTTGCCATTTCACTCCCCATGTTATAAAAATTGCCGTTGATAAGTATAACAGCCGTCTTAGGAGGTGGCAACAATGGATCCAAGACTGAGGAAATGGGCTATTCTTTTGGTGGATTATTCTTTGGGAGTCAAGAAGGACGATGTGGTGCTTATCAGAGGAACCACGGAAGCTGTGCCCCTCGTTAAAATGTGTTACGAGGAGGTGCTGAAAAGGGGAGCGCACCCAATAGTAAGGCTCTCCTTTGAAGGACAAAGCTATACATTTTACAGGCTTGCTCAGGAGCACCAATTGAAGTTCATAAGCGAGATAGACAGGGTTACCGCAAGAACCATAAACGGGCTCATCTCCATTATAGGAGAGAGCAACACTAAGGAGCTCACAAACGTGGATCATAAAAAGGTGGCAATGGCAAGAGCTGCATATAGAGAGATACGGGACATACTGGACGAAAGGGAGCTTAAAGGAGAATTCCGCTGGGTTCTAACCGCCTACCCCACATGTGGACTGGCACAGGATGCAGAGCTATCCACAGAAGAGTTTGAAGAATTTGTCTACGAGGCCTGCGGCTTAAACCACGAGGATCCTGTTGCCTACTGGAAACAGGTAGCGGACAGACAGGAAAGAATAGTGAAATTGCTGAGCGGAGCTAAAGAGCTGAGATTTGTAGGAAAAGAAACCGACATCACAGTCAGGGTAGAGGGAAGAAAGTGGATAAACTGCTGCGGTGAGAGAAACATGCCCGATGGTGAGGTCTTCACCTCTCCCGTGGAAGACAGCGCAGAGGGATACATATACTTTGACTTCCCGGCAGTTTACTCAGGAGTTGAGGTAACAGGAGTGAGGCTATGGTTTGAGAAGGGAAAGATTGTAAAGGCCACCGCAGAAAAGGGAGAGGACTTCCTCAACAAGATGTTGGACACAGACGAGGGGGCAAGGAGGCTGGGAGAGGTGGCTTTTGGGCTTAATGAGGGCATAAAGAGGTTTACGAAGGACATACTGTTTGACGAAAAGATAGGAGGTACTATACACATGGCGGCGGGCGCAAGCTACCCGGAAACGGGAGGCAAAAACAAATCGGGCCTCCATTGGGACTTCATAAAGAGCATGAAGGATGGTGAAGTCTACGCAGACGGTAAACTCATATATAAAAATGGAAACTTCTTAGACATTTAAAAGGAGGTAAAAATGGGTTGTGGATGCAACAGAGAGCCTGACGAGAAGCTAAAGCAGTTAGACACCGAGGAAAGGGAAAGCACAACGGCAGGCGTTAAAGAGCAGGCAGACAAAAAACTTGAAGAGCACCTGAAAGAGGAAGAATCACAATCCAGCTAGTCCTTGGGGGACCTCTTTGTCCCCCACTCCTTCTCCATTTTCAAGAAACATCGGCTCTTCCTCAGAATGTACAGGGCAACCACAAGCAGAAGTATTGAGACTCCATGAATGCCTATCTCCATAGCTATGGTGTATATGTCCTGATGGCCAGCTTCAATGGTCTTCGTGCTCTGCAGAATCAAGCCTCTAACGCCAGAGATTATGGCTATGAACAGAAAGGGCTCAAGTGGTATACTTTGCGACTCTATGTAGTTGACCACTGTCCAAAGCACTTCCAGAATAATGATGACCAGCAGTATATCCTGAATGGCCCTTATGGATGTGTGGATGATCTCCCTACCTGAAGCCAACTGGTGAACGAGGTGATATACCGTGTAAACCAATATTACAGCAGCTATCCCCAGAAGGCTAAAGGCGATACCTATCTGGATGAGATTTTCCACCCTATGGATAAGCCTGGTAATACCGCCGGTATGGGATAGATCTATTTCCTCCCTGTTCATAGCAGGACAAAGCCCTCTCTCAAGAATGGATTGTATCTCTTCTCGTTGCCTATGGTGCTGGAAGGCCCGTGCCCGGGAAGTATCACCGTATCATCCGGATATTTTAGAATCTTGTTCTTTATGGATGGAATGAGCTTTTCAGGCTCAGACATGGGAAGATCCGTTCTACCCACAGAACCTGCAAACAGGGTATCACCCGTAAACATAAGGCCAGGGGTGTAGAGGCAGATGGAGCCAGGAGTATGTCCAGGCGTGTGTATCACCTCAAGGCTTATGGAACCAAAGCTTATGGTATCCCCCTCTTTAAGCAGCACATCGGGCTCCGGAGATGCCTTTGCACCTACCATAGGCGCTATAAAGGAATTGAGAGCGTTTCTCAAAAGGGGAAGATCCTTTTCGTGTATTACAAGCTGTGCATCGGGAAAGGCTTCCTTGATGTCTTTGTTGGCACCTATGTGGTCCACATGTCCGTGGGTGTTTATTATGTACTTAAGCTTTATCTTTGTAACCTCAATGATGCGCTCAATACGCTTACCCTCCGCACCTGGATCTATAACTGCACCCTCCATGGTCTCGGGATCCCAAACTATGTAACAGTTCACCTCCAGAGGTCCCACAACAACGGTTTCTATCCTCAACGCTCATCTCCTTTTTTAAATTTGTCCCGCGTGTTTATCACAAAGGTAACGGGACCGTCGTTTTCAATATACACCAACATCATGGCCTTGAAAACACCAGTTTCAACCTTGATATCATACCTTTCCCTTATATAGTCCACAAAAAACCTGTACAACCTCTCCGCCTCATCCGGCGGCGCCGCATTGGTAAAGCTGGGCCTCCTTCCCTTTATGCAGTTTGCAAGAAGAGTAAACTGGGAAACCACAAGAAGCTCCCCTCTTATGTCCAAAAGAGAAAGATTCATCTTGCCCTGCTGGTCTTCAAATATTCTTAGCTCAACGACCTTCTGGGCAAGCCACTTGGCCTCTTCCTCCGTGTCTCCTTTCTCCACCCCCAGCAGGCAGTTTATACCCCTGCCAATACTTCCCACAACCTTTCCATCTACCTCAACGTAAGAGCGTCTAACCCTCTGAATAACCGCAACCATACGTGCCTCCCAGGAGGGCTTATCATAGAAAGCCCCACAGTGTCCAGCAACTAGCCCCGCTCTTCCCTCTGGATTTGCTCAAATTGTTCTAATAAAGACTGATTTAAAGCCTGCTCAAAGGCCTGCAACCAAGAGCAAATATAATTAATATCTACCTTCTGTTTGCGCAAAATACCCCGCACATCCTCCAAATCGCGTGGACGCCCGGCCAGCATTTTATGTATAATAACATCCTCTGGAGAGGCAAAACGAACAGGATAGTTTTCAATAAACACCCTCCGCACACGCTTCAACGCCTGCCTCTCGTAAGGTGTCCAGGAGAATACAAAATCCACGCGCAGACCACTAGTCTCATGCAAAGTGGGAAGCACCCAAGTTTGACGGACAAAATCTTCAGGTCTATCCACCAGGATTCGCAGTTTCAACCACCTCCAACACCTGAGGCAGAGCATCCGGCGTGAGCCCCAAGGTTATATCAATGTCACGGGTCAAGCGCGGCTCGCCATAAATCAGCACAGCCTGACCACCTATAATCATGTAAGGTAATCCAAGCTCATCCAACGCCTTAGCTATATCCACTAGGAGGTTTGACATAAGTGTTCACCTTGCGGGCAAGCTCTATGTCATTCTCAATACCCTCAAGAGGATCCTTCGGCGGCCACGCCCCCAAAGAACGCGCTATCTCCAGCAAGGTCCAAAACACCTTTAAATTCTCCTCAGGATCAAAACGGGCGGAACGCTGCCACTGAGCTTCCCACTGACGCCATATCTTCACATCGCGGATCATGACACCTCCGCCTC
>JALVZS010000083.1:15879-22299 GCA_027022065.1 bacterium | reverse complement strand
TGTATAACATGTACATCTGGGTTATCTTTATCTCTTGGCTACTTCTCTTTCAGGATCTACTGTTTCTGGAGTCCACCTGAGATTTTTCGAACAGCCTCAAGCCACTTCTTGACAAGATAAATGTTCGGGTCTAAATAAATTGCTGGATCTGCCGGAGTGGCGGAATTGGAAGACGCGCTGTCTTGAGGGGACAGTGGGCCTCGTGCCCGTGCGGGTTCAAATCCCGCCTCCGGCACCATTTTTTTATCGGGGCGTAGCTCAGCCTGGCAGAGCACTGGCATGGGGGGCCAGTGGTCGCCCGTTCAAATCGGGTCGCCCCGACCATTCCCCTCTGAGAGTATCCAATGCGCATACTCCTCTCCAACGATGACGGTGTTTATGCTGCAGGGATAAATGTACTAAGACGCTTTTTATCACAGCTGGGAGAGGTCTTCGTCGTAGCCCCAGACAGAGAAAAGAGCGCCGCAAGCCACTCCTTAACACTCCACAGGCCTTTAAAGGTAAAAGAAGTAGAGGAAAAAGTATGGGCAGTGGACGGAACCCCTACCGATGCTGTTATTCTGGGCATTAACAAGTTGCTTCCCGAAAAACCTGACATTGTGGTTTCAGGAATAAACGACGGACCCAACTTAGGCGATGACATAACATATTCCGGGACGGTTGCGGCAGCCATGGAGGGAACCATCCTTGGAGTGCCTTCAATAGCAGTTTCTCTTGCCGTGGCAGGTTACAAAAACTTTGAAGTGGCTGCTCAAATAGCCGTCAAGGTGGTTCAGTGGGTTGCAGAAAGAAAACTTCCTCAAGGAGTGCTGTTAAACGTAAATGTACCCGATGTGGAAAACATTGAGAGAATAAGGGGTGTTAAGTGGACGAGACAGGGAAGAAGAATTTACACGGACTATATCTACGAATTGAAAGACCCAAGGGGCAATGTGTATTATTGGATTGGAGGCATCCCTGTGGATGATGAAAGGCTGGGGAATGACAGCAACACGGATATAGAGGCTGTTAAAAAGGGCTATGTTTCCATCACCCCTATAAAGCTGGAGCTTACGGACTTTGACTTCCTTGAGAAAGTAAAAGGAGAAGAGATTAAGTTATGGTAGACTACGACAGGGAAAGAGCAGAGCTTGTAAAGTCTATAGAGAGGCGCGGTATAAGGGATAAAAGGGTCATAGATGCACTGCTTAAAGTTCCCCGCCATCTGTTTGTCCCGGAGTACATAAGGGATTCCGCCTATGACGACAGGCCCCTGCCCATAGGATACGGACAGACCATATCCCAGCCTTACATAGTGGCACTTATGACGGAAGCGCTGGAGCTTCCCGAAGAGGCAAAGGTGCTGGAGATAGGAACCGGAAGTGGCTACCAAGCCGCTATTTTAGCGGAAATAGCCAAGGAGGTTTATACAGTTGAGCGTATTCCAGAGCTGCTGGAAAGGGCAAGAAAGCTTCTAGTGGACAAGCTGGGATATAAAAACATAAAGTTTAAGCTGGGAGACGGCACAGAGGGCTGGCAGGAACACGCTCCTTACGATGCCATAATAGTAACAGCGGCAGCTCCAAAAGTTCCCGAGCCCCTTGTAGAACAGCTTAAAGAGGGAGGGGTGCTGGTTATACCCGTAGGAAGTGAATTGACACAGGAGCTTTTAAGAATTAGAAAGCTTCCAGGGGGAAAGATCAGGAAGGAAAATCTGGGCGGTTGTGTGTTTGTTAAGCTAAAGGGAAGGTATGGATGGCCAGAATAGACGGGGCGTAGCGCAGTTTGGCAGCGCACCAGCTTCGGGAGCTGGGGGTCGCCGGTTCGAATCCGGCCGCCCCGACCATATAATAGGCGTCATAGGAGCATCCCAGGCATCCCCCAGGGATTTGGAAAACGCCCTTTCCCTTGGACGCCTCCTCGGCACCTTGGGCTATCCTGTTATATGTGGTGGTTTGGGCGGCGTTATGGAAGCCGCCGCAAAAGGTGTAAAAGAGTCAGGTGGAATCACCATAGGAGTGGTTCCCACCTACAACAGAAACGACGCCAACCCGTATATTGACATTCCCATAGCCACAGGGCTGGGGCACGCAAGGAATGTGATAATAGCAGCAACAGCGGATGTGCTTGTGGCAGTTGGAGGAGAATACGGAACGCTCTCTGAAATAGCCTTTGCCCTCAAGATGGGGAAGCCCGTAATATCCCTTATGAGCTGGGACATACCAGGGGTGATAAAAGCAAGCTCCGTTGAAGAAGCCTTCAGCAGGATAAAGGAGGTCCTGGGTTGCTCATAGCCTTCCTCCTTATACTTGTCATCCCAGCAACCTCGCATGCATCATGGTGCAGGTACTCCATAAGAAAGGGAGACACCCTTTACTCCCTGTCCAGGCTTTCAGGAGTTCCAATAAAAAAGCTTCAATACATAAACCGCATAAAAGATCCCAGAAGGCTCAGGCCCGGCCAAAAGATACTGCTTCCCTGCAAGGTCGTGGCAGATTTAGAAGGACTTTGCCCCTATAAAGTGAGAAGAGGAGATACCCTGATAGGGCTTTCCATACGCTTCGGGATCCCAGTAAAGAAAATCGCCCTGTACAACAATCTCTCTGTAAAAAAGCCACTCATTGCGGGAAGGCCCATATACCTTCCCTGCGACAAGCTCCTTGACTGGAAGATAACCCAAAAGGTAAAGCTCACTGCCAGCGAGGGCTTATTGAAAAAGCACTTTAAGGTTAAAGGAGTTTCGCTTCTTTCCCCCATAGGAAGAACCATGACGGTAGCCGTTGTGGGAAACAGGGTGGACATACCCCTGTTAAAAGGGGAGAAGGTGCTTGCGGTAGCAAGGGGAAAGGTCGTGTATCTGGAAAGATCCATAAACGGTATGAACAGCTTCGTTCTGCTAAAGCACCCAGGAGGACTATACTCTGTCTATGTGGCAGACGGGATAGCCTGGACCATCAGAAAAGGAATGATGTTGAGAAAAGGACAGCAAATGGGATATGCTGTAAGAAATACAGTGTTAAGGCTATGGATAAGAACCAAAAACAGGCCCATAAAACCCAAAAGATTTGTAGAGGTGGTTAGATGAAGATAGCGGTTATAGGAGCAGGTTATGTGGGATTAGTAACGGCAGCCTGCTTTGCTGAATTTGGAAACGAGGTGGTGTGCGTTGATAAGGTGGAGGAGAAAGTAGAAAGCCTTAAAAGTGGAAAGGTTCCTTTCTACGAGCCTGGACTGGAAGAGCTGGTAAAAAGAAATCTAAAAGAGGGAAGGCTCTCATTCACAACAGACATTAACTCCGCCATCAAGGATTCTCTTGTTATCTTCATAGCTGTGGGAACACCCCCGAGGGGAGACGGCTCGGCAGATCTCACCTATGTTGAAGAGGTGGCGAGAAAGATTGCAGAAAACCTTAACGACTACAAGGTTATAGTTACAAAAAGCACAGTTCCCGTGGGTACAGGCTACAGGATAAAGAAGATCATTGAGGAGACCAAGAAGAACAGCGTGTCCTTTGATGTGGCATCCAATCCCGAATTTCTGCGAGAGGGATCCGCCGTTTATGACTTCATGCACCCCGACAGGGTGGTGATAGGCACCGAAAGTGACTCTGCCAGAGCCATTTTAAAGGATCTTTACAGACCTTTATACTTAAGGGATACTCCATTTGTGTTCACAGACATAAAAACAGCCGAGCTTATAAAGTACGCATCCAACTCCTATCTAGCCATGAGGATCTCTTTCATAAACGAGATTGCCAACCTCTGCGACATAGTGGGTGCGGATGTGCACGAGGTGGCAAGGGCCATGGGTCTAGACGGGCGCATAGGCCCCAAGTTTTTGCATCCCGGACCCGGTTTTGGAGGCTCCTGCTTCCCCAAAGACACCAAGGCTTTACTAAAGATAGCAGAAAGCCAGGGATACGAGTTCAAGCTGGTGAAAGCCACCATTGAGGTGAACGAGAGGCAGAAGGAGGTGGCCTTTTCCAAGATAAAGAGCATGCTTAATGGAAGCGTATCGGGAAAAACCGTTGCCGTACTCGGACTTTCCTTCAAGCCCAACACAGATGATATAAGAGAAGCCCCCTCCCTGTACATTATCAAAAGGCTGATTGAAGAGGAAGCAACGATCAAGGCTTATGATCCCGCCGCCATGGAAAATGTAAAAAAGGTGTTTGGAAATAACATATACTACGCAAAGGACTCCTACGACGCCGCAAGGGATGCAGATGCCGTAGTCATAGTAACGGAGTGGAATCAGTTCAGAAGCCTGGATCTAAAAAAGCTAAAAAATGTTATGAAGGGCAATGTTCTCGTTGACCTGAGGAACATATACGATCCATCAAAGGCAAAATCTTTAGGCTTCAAATACACGGGCATGGGGAGGAGGTAGATGTTTGTTATTTCCAACCTACTGAGAGCGCTTGCGGCAGTGGTTGACCTTGTGCTGAGGATTTACGTGTGGATAATCATCATTAGGGCCATTATCTCATGGGTAAACCCCGATCCCTACAATCCTATAGTGCGGTTTCTATACCACATAACTGAACCTGTCCTCAGGCCCATAAGAAGGGTTATACCCCCCATAGGAGGGATAGACATATCGCCTGTTGTTGTTTTGATAATCATCTACTTTCTGCAGCTGTGGCTTGTTCCCTCCCTTTACCAGCTTGCCTACAGTGTGAGGTAGATAAATGGAGTGGCTCCGGGAAAGGGAAGGCGGCGTTCTGATAAGTGTTAGGGTGCAGCCAAAAGCATCAAGAAACAGGCACAGCATTGAAGGAGAAAAGCTGAAGGTATGGATCACCTCCCCTCCAGTTGAGGGAAAGGCCAACGAAGCTCTAGTAGAGTACATATCCAAGATAATAGGCGTGAAAAAGAGCAGCGTGGTAATAGAAAAGGGAGAGAAGTCAAGGGAAAAGTTGCTGTTCATAAAGGGTGTTGATGCCAAGCTTGTGAAGGAGAGGCTGGGATGCTAAAGCCCCTGTATCTTGATAAAAATGACGAACTTGTTCTTCTGGACCAGAGAAGACTACCTCTGGAAGAGGTGTGGCTGAGGCTTCGCACCCCTGAAGAGGTAGCAGAAGCAATAAAGACCCTAGCAGTCAGAGGCGCACCAGCCATAGGCATAGCAGCGGCTTACGGTTTTTACTTAGGAGTTAAGGACTATAAAGAAGCAGCGAGAGAAGAATTTCTAAAAAGATGCAGATACCTCAGAGAACTTCTTGGATCAACGAGACCCACAGCGGTAAATCTGTTCTGGGCGCTGGAAAGGATGATGTCTGTAGCGGAGTATCCCGTAAGCCCCGTCCACAAAATAATCAACAAACTGAGGGCTGAAGCGCTAAGAATACAGGAAGAAGATTTAGAAGCCTGCATAAACATGGCAAGACACGGAGCTTCGCTCGTTCCCAAAAACGCCAGAATACTTACCCACTGCAACGCAGGTGCCCTTGCCACAGCGGGATACGGAACGGCTTTAGGCGTTGTAAGAAAGGCTCACGAGGAGGGAAAGGTTGAGCTGGTGTGGGTGGATGAAACCAGACCACTGCTTCAGGGAGCAAGACTTACAGCTTGGGAAATGGAAAAGGAAGGCATTCCTTACAAAGTGATATGCGACAACATGGCAGGTTATGTTATGAGCAAAGGGCTTGTTGACATGGTTATAGTGGGGGCAGACAGAATAACAGCAGAAGGCGATGTGGCAAACAAGATAGGGACATATGCTCTTGCGGTGCTGGCAAAGCACCACGGCATACCCTTCATGGTGGTGGCCCCCACCTCCACTTTTGATCTCTCCATAAAAAAGGGTAGCGAGATACCCATAGAGGAGAGAAAAGAGGAAGAGGTGCTCTGCTTTGCCGGCAAAAGAACCACCCCGCAAAAAGCGCATGCTTTTAATCCCGCCTTTGATGTAACCCCAAGTGAGCTTATAAGCTACATAGTCACAGAAAAGGGGGTATTAAGACCTCCCTTTGCCAAAAGCATAAAAGAGCTGTTTTCATGAGGATAAGGTGTAAGGGCTGTGGCACCACATACTTCATAAAGGACGAGCTGGTCACTGAAAAGGGCATAAAGGTCAAGTGCTCCAAGTGCGGCACAACCTTCATAATAAAGAAAAAAACATCTAAAACAAAACCGCCTCCAGAAGAAGAGAAAATAGACATTGAAAAGGTCCTTGAGCTGACAAGAGAAGCCCCCTTTTGGGAGCAGTTCAAGAGCGCAGGATGGTTTTTGAAGATCGCTTTCATAGCAAGCACACTGGCACTTATGGCCCTTTCCTCCTTTGCCGTTTACAAGTTCCTTCAGGTAAAGGTCCAGGAAAAGTTCATATACAGCGCGGTTGCCCTAAAATACGGCTACATTGACGACGCCATTAAAGAGCTGGAAAGATTAACAAAGAAATATCCCCACAACACCACATTCTAGTTTCTTCTAGCAGAGG
>JALVZS010000083.1:0-15869 GCA_027022065.1 bacterium | reverse complement strand
CTCTAAATACCATAGGAGACAGCAGAGCAAAGGAGTACTACCTCAAAACGGCCAACCTCGTTAAAAACGAAGATGTTAAAGGTTCCCTCCTCGTAAGGGCAGGAATGGTGGAAGAGGGAATAAAACTACTTGAAGATGCCCTTGTAACTTCCTCCCACCCAGAGGCGGTAACCAATGACCTTGGCGTGGCCTATTTAATGACAAAAAAACAGTACAAAAGGGGGCTGTCCCTGCTTGAAAGCATCGTTGAAGACTTCCCATACGAGGCCATCTTCAACATGGCCACATTCTATATCAAAACGGGAAAGGGAAAGGCCGAGTATGTGGAGGAAATGTACTCAAGATTTCCCATGGATGTGGCGGTTCTCATAAACACCGCTGTTTACTATGCCAAAAAGGGAGACTACGGAAAGGCCCTACAGCTCCTTTTCATGGCCAAAGGAGAACACAGATGGAAGCCTATAGTATGGCACGACACGGGAGTTGTCTACAAACTCATGGGAGATGACAGATACAGGGCCTACTTTTCAAAGGATATCATTCCCGATGATGAGTTACACATTGTAGATTACAGGTTTTTGCTAAATCCGGAGGTGAAGCTGCCATGAGGCTATTTTTAGGCGTTGATATGGGGGGAACCAGAATCAAAGCTGGTCTACTAACCGAAGATGGCGAGCTTTTAGAGAAGAAAAACATCCCCACAAAAGCAGAAAGGGGAAAAGAAACCGCACTTTCCAACCTAACAAGTCTCATTGAGTCCTTCAGCAGCAACCGCAATATAACTGCCATAGGGCTCTCCATTGCTTCCCCTCTGGATCCCTGGAACGGAATACTCTACAATCCACCTAATCTTCCAGGGTTTGATGTTTTTGACTTAAAAAGCTATCTTAAAGATAGAATTTCTATACCCTTTGTTATAGACAACGACGCCAACTGCTATGCCTTGGGAGAATGGTGGAAGGGAGCTGGAAGAGGAGCGAGGGTGCTTCTCTGCATAACGTTGGGAACAGGAATAGGTGGTGGGTTGGTGGTTAACGGAAACATATGGCACGGAGCTCACGGGCTAGGAGGGGAATTCGGCCACATAACCATAAACATAGACGGGCCCTCGTGCAACTGCGGCAACAGGGGATGCTTTGAAGCCATGGGCTCATCAAAGTATCTAATGGAGTGCTACAAGAAGCTCTCTGGAAAAGAAGCCACCCCAGATAAGATCTACAAGCTCGCTCTTGAGGGCAATGAGGCAGCCCTGGAAAGCTTTAGGCTTTTGGGAAGAAACATCGCCGTAGGACTAGCCTCCCTTTGTAATGCCCTGGATCCCGATGTGGCAGTAATCGGGGGTGGATTATCCAACGCTGGCATGCTATTACTAGATTGTGTCAAAGTGCACTTTGAACCCCTGTTACTCTCAGGCTTGAGGGGGAAGGTAAAATTGCGCCTTGCAGAATTGAAAGACTACGCTGGCGTTTATGGCGCAGCGTACTTGGCTATAAAGAGCTTAAAGGGAGGTGAGGCATGAAAGTAACCATAAGCGTTATCAAGGCCGATGTAGGAGGCTGGGTTGGCCACAGCAATATGCATCCCAAGCTCATTGAAATGGCCCAAGAAAGCCTTGATGCTGCCAAGGCCGACGGCATTATAATTGACTACCACGTGGCCTTCTGCGGGGACGATCTTAATCTCATCCTGACCCACACTAAAGGCGAGGATAACCCGGACATCCACAAGTTGGGATGGGACGTGTTTCTTAGGTGCACAGAAGTGGCCAAAAAACTGAAGCTCTACGGAGCGGGACAGGATCTCCTCAGCGACGCCTTCAGCGGAAACTTGAAAGGCATGGGACCCGGATACGCAGAGATGGAGATAGAGGAGAGAAAGAGCGAGCCCATTATCATCTTTATGGCGGACAAAACCTCACCTGGTGCATGGAACTTCCCGCTATTTAAGATGTTCGCAGATCCCTTCAACACGGCTGGTCTGGTGATTGATCCCTCCATGCACGAAGGCTTCAAGTTTGAGGTGCTTGATGTGATTGAGAACAAGTACATAACCCTTTCGTGTCCTGAGGAGATGTACGATCTTCTGGTCTTCATAGGCGCATCTGGAAGGTATATGATAAAAAGCGTTTACAGAAAGAGTGACGGCGAGATAGCTGCAAGGGCCTCTGTCCAAAGGCTCAACATGATGGCGGGAAGGTATGTGGGCAAGGACGATCCTGTGCTGATTGTGCGCGCCCAGTCGGGCTTCCCCGCTGTGGGAGAGGTGCTTGAGGCCTTCTCCTTCCCCCACCTCGTTGAAGGGTGGATGAGGGGGTCCCATCACGGACCTCTCATGCCCGTAAGCTTTGAAGATGCAGTTCCCACAAGGTTTGACGGTCCCCCAAGAGTTATAGCCGCAGGCTTCCAGCTGGCAGAGGGCAAGCTGGTGGGGCCCGTTGATATGTTCAAGGACAAAAGCTTTGACTACACAAGGCAGAAGGCCCTTGAAATCACCGATTACATCAGGCGCCATGGACCATTTGAGCCCCACAGGTTGCATCTTGAAGAAATGGAGTATACAACCCTTCCCGCTGTTTTGGAAAAGCTCAAGGATAGATTCAAACCTGGAGAGTAATGCTTCGGGGGCCATCGGCCCCCTTTACCTTTAAAAATGGTGGCACTAAGAAAGGCATACGGTATTTTGCTTGCTTTATTTTCGGTATTTGTAGGGGTCTCTATTGCCTCCCCCTTGTTAAATCTTTCATCTAATTTCGTGGGAGGCATAGGGCTTGATCTAGGAACCTTCCTTTTCAAAAATGCTGGAATACTTTCCTTTTCCATTCCTATTTCTCTGTTTTTCGTGTCCATAGGCATCCTTATCGGCAGGATCTTCCGCTCTGTTATATATGCCCTTTACGTGGTGTTGTTTTTCTTTATCCTAGAGCTTGCATCGGCCCTTTGGTTTAAAGGAGTTTGGGGAGGAACGCTAGCACTTTACCTTAAGAAAAAGCTCATAGCAAACATTGGCGTACTAGGTTCAAACCTACTACTTATAGGCCTGTTCGTGCTACTATTCATAGCTTTTGAACTGGACCAAAAGATAAAGCGCGTATTTTCCATTTTCAAACCACCAAAACTTAAAAAGGAAAAATCACAAGTACCTAAAGAAGCACACAGGGAAGAGACAAAGGTAAAAGAAGAGTCCAAGTATATCCCCCCTGTGCAGGAGAAAAAAGATGAGTTTGAAGCCTTTGCCCCCGAGCAGCCACAGCAAGAGTCAATAAAAATAGTTGAAGGAGCAGGCGAGCTTGAAGAGGCCTTGAGCCCAAGGCAGGAAGAAACAGAGGAAACCAACCTCCCACCTCCAAAGCCCAGCCGCCACTACAAGCTTCCTTCTCCCAGCATGCTTCGCTCATACAAAAAGGAAAAGAAGAAAATAAACCCCAAAGAGCTTGAAGCCAAAGCCGCCCTTTTGGAGGAAAAGCTCAGGGACTTTGGGGTATCTGGCAAGGTGGTGAGTATCCACTACGGGCCTGTAGTTTCCATGTTTGAATACAAGCCTGCTCCAGGCATAAAGGTGAGCAAGATACTCAATCTCCAAGACGACATCGCCGTGGTAATGAAGGCGGGAAGCGTAAGGGTAGTTGCCCCCATACCCGGTAAAGACACCATAGGCATTGAGCTCCCCAACGATGAAAGGGAAATCGTGTATTTCTCGGAGATATTAAACTCAGAGGAGTTTGAAAAGAGTAAATCCCCCCTCACCCTCATCCTAGGAAAGGACATATTTGGCAAACCCTTCGTAACGGATCTAAGAAAGATGCCACATCTTCTGGTTGCGGGAGCCACAGGTTCAGGAAAGAGCGTTGGACTCAACTCCATGATTTGCAGCATACTTTTCAAGGCAACCCCTGAGGATGTAAAATTTATACTTGTGGATCCCAAAATGCTGGAGTTTTCTGTTTACAACGGCATTCCCCACCTGGTAGTGCCTGTAATAACAGATCCCAAGCAGGCAGCCCAAGCACTATCCTGGGCGGTGGACGAAATGGAAAAGCGCTACCAGATGCTTTCAGAGGCAGGCGTAAGGAACATAGAAAGCTACAACGCAAAGGCCGAAGAAAAACTCCACTACATAGTGATAGTTATTGATGAGCTTGCAGATCTCATGATGGTAGCTGGAAAGGATGTAGAGCTCCAGATAGCAAGACTGGCCCAAAAGGCCAGAGCAGCGGGAATACACCTAATAGTTGCAACACAAAGACCCTCTGTGGATGTAATAACTGGTCTTATAAAGGCAAACTTCCCCTCCCGCATATCCTTCAAGGTAAGCTCAAAGGTAGACTCCCGCACCATCCTTGACACAGTAGGAGCAGAAAAGCTCTTGGGCAACGGAGACATGCTCTTCATGCCCCCTGGAAAGTCGGAACTTATAAGGCTTCACGGTGCATACATAAGCGATGGAGAGATAGAAACCATAGCAAACTTCTGGAAGCAGCAGGCAGCGCCAGAATACAATGATAAGATCTTCTCAAAACCAAAAGTTAATGGCGTAAGCTCCTCGGACAGCGATTATGTAAGGGATGAGGTGGACGAGCTTTACGATGAGGCAGTGGAGTTTGTAACAAACCTGGGATACGCCTCAGCAAGTCTGCTACAGAGGCACTTCAAAATAGGCTACAACCGCGCCGCACGCCTAATAGACCTAATGGAGAAAAACGGAATAGTTGGACCAGCCCAGGGCAGTAAACCAAGGGAAGTGCTGATCAGGAAAAAACCAGAAGTCAACCTCTACGACAACGCAAGCCCCCAAGAGGACTGAAACTTCAGCAAGCCCAGTTCTCCACTTTCAAACCTGTGATCCTTTTAAATTCCCTTTCATTATTAGTAACAAGAATAGCTCTTATTGCCATCGCATGAGCCGCAATTTGGAGATCATAAGGTCCAATAATCTCGCCCTCCTTTTCAAGATCAGCTCTAAGTTTTCCGTATCTTCTCGCCGCATTGAGATCAAACTCATAAATTTTGAAGTTCTCCACAAACCTTTCTATTAGCTCTAAAATCCTAGAAGATCCCTTACGATAGGCTCCATAGAAAAGCTCGGAAACCACTATTGAAGAAAGGCTCACCTCACATCCGGCTTCAGCTACCTGCTTCAACCTCTCCTTAACATTCGGAAGCCTCTCCCTTATAATATAAGCACAAATATTGGTATCCAGCATGTAAATCATCAAAGTTTTCCAAAAAGTTCTCTCTTCTGAAATAAAGGTTGCTCCCTTTCAACAAGAAAATCTTTGAGAAGCTCCCCTGCCTTTTCCAATTCTTCAAAAAGATCATCCCATTTTTTCGAAACATTCACACGGGATTCCCCAAGGGATCTAACCGCAATTGAGTTCCCATTTTTTAAAATGTATGCTTTCTTCACCACATCCTCCCTGTCTGTACTTAGGTATATTTCAGCATCACCGAACGATCAAGACTATTCCCCCAAGAACGCACCTACCACATTCCATAAAATATCCTTTAGATCAAAATATCTGTTGGGCAGAAGCCACTGGATAACTTCATCAAGAACCCCGCCAATAGATGCAAGAACAAACGCCTTTTTTCTGCTTCCCGTTCCATTTTTATAAAGAAAAGCGAGCAAGGCATACTCAACCACATGGAACCTCTCGTAGGGTGTCATCTTGCACAAAAACAGCCCCGTAACGGCAATACCAAGCAAAAAGAGCTTTAAAACCCTACCAGATAAAGCCAGCCAAACAGCCAGAAGTGCTATAGACACTCCCACAAAAGCGGTAAACACTAAACCAAAAACGCCTGCCCCTAGCCTTCGGGAACAGGCGTTTATAAAAGAAGGGGTAAAGGGAAGTGTGGCATATATAATAAGTTGATACGCTATACCGCCAACGAGCCAGAGACGCTTCGCATCCAAACCAAACTCTTAGGATCTCGCTTCGTAATAGGGCATTTCGTACTCTTCAAGCTCCTCTTCTCTGTATTCAAGGAATGGCGAGGGTCTATCGTCAATCCCGGGGACATAATCAAATATGGCTCTGGTTCTTTCAGAGACAAGGGCAAAGAGCCTGCTTACAGGCACCATGTTGGGACATGCATCCTCACAGGTTCCGCAGGAGACGCAGGACAGGCTCATGTGGTTCATCCTGCCTAAGTGAAAAAGCAGTGTATCGGGCATGAACCTCAAGCCACCCTTTCTGCTCGCCCTCTCAAGGTAAAGGTGCGGTGGCGTCTTCAATGAGTCAGAGTCAAAGAAGCATTCCCTGCAGAAGCATATGGGACACACGCTTCTACAGTTGTGGCAGTTTATGCAGCTGGAAAGAACACTTAAGAGCTTTTCCGGCGTGGACACCTTTTCGGCAAACTCGGTCTTCAACGCCTCCTTTGCCTTCTTCCTTGCCTCAAGCACCGCCTCTATCGCCTTTTTATCTCTTTCCTCAACTTCCTCGGCCTTTCCTAAACCCTTCAGTATAGCCTCTGCCCTTTGGCTTCTTGCTATTATCCTCACCTCATTTATACCTGCAAACTGCACCTCAAAGTCCGCAAACTCTCCAGTAAAGTATGTACAGGACTCACACAGAGGACGCACACCTGAAACGGAAAGCCCTTTCAAGCCCTTTTTAAACTCCTCCTCAAGGGCATCTGCATTCTTTAAAAAGCTCTTTGTGGGATACACTCCCGGACAGTCAAAGCTCACCGTGATGAAGCTTTCCATGCACACCTGATTTATCTTGGAAAGCTCCCTTGCAGCCCTAACTTCACAGGGCTTGAGCACCGCAACGGCAGGCTTTGTTAAGGGCTTTCTCTTAGTAAGCTTTGATAGAACCCTCGCCCCCTGAACGGGCATAACGGGAGCTATGGGAGAGCTTTTATCCACAACTTCAGGGCTTTTTGTAAAGACGAAGGCATACGAGCCTTCTCTTTCCATCTTAACAGGGATAACTGCCCCTTGTATATCTTTATGCTTCATAAGAAGCTTCACGAAATCTTTTATTGCAGCTTCAGGTTCTCCGGTGTAGATAACACCCAGCGCCATGGCTCTTCCCTCCGTCTATGTATCCCACCGCTTTAGCGGGCTTGGACCCTTTTTCTTTATATGCTCGGTAAATTCAGTGGCGGTATCTGCAAGCTTTTTGCCCTCGCCGTGGGCAACCCACCTGAGCCACACCCTGTCCCCATCTATTCCGAAAGTGTTTAGTATCTCCTTCATAACGGCTATGCGCCTTCTTGCCCTGAAGTTTCCGATGTTATAATGGCAGTCTCCCGGGTGGCATCCGCTTACCGCAACGCCATCGGCACCCTCTATTAGCGCCCTCAGAACATAGGCAGAATCAAGGGCACCCGTGCACATAACCCTGAACGGACGCACATTTTCGGGGTATTTGAGCCAGTAGGCTCCCGCCGTTTCGGAACCACCGCTCCCGCACCACGCACAAAGGGCATAGAAAACCTTGGGAGTGAATTCTTTGTCTGCCATCTTCAAACCTCCTAAACCAGCAGGGCGTCAATGTAAGGTATCATCATCTCGCCCCTTGCATCCCTGAGGTAAGCTGCCTCGCTGGGACAGGCAACAAGGCACGCTCCGCAGGAATCGCACAGATACGGCGTGACCACCGCAATCTTTCTCTCTTCGTCAATGGAACGGGCGTAATACGGGCAAACGGTAACGCACATGCCGCAGCCTGTGCACTTGGACTCCCTGACCGCAGAGACATACATGGCGTTGGGAGGCGGAAGTTGCGGCTTGGTGATGAATGTGAGTATCTTTCCGGCGGCATCCTTCGCGGTAAGAAGCGCCTCCGTGTAGGACCTCGGTGAGTGGGCAAGTCCCACGGCGAATATGCCCTTGGTGGAAAGCTCAAAGGGCTTCATGAGGCGCTTAATAGCCTCCTCAAAGGGACAGGCGTTGGCATCGGAGTCAAAGAAGCCGTCGGGATCAAGGTTGAACTTAAGAAGCTCGGAAAGCTTTTTGTTATCGGGATTGGGCACTATGCCAACGGAAAGCGCCAGAAGATCTGCCTCAAGTTCAAGCTTTTCACCCTCGGTGGTCTCCACCTCTATCTTCAAGGGATCCTTGGAAACCAGCTTGGGATAGTTGCTTCCGTCAAAGCGGATAAACTTCACTCCCTTCTCCTCGGCTATCTTCCTGTAATCCTCCTTGAACCCGTAGGTGTTGAGGTCCCTGTAGAGGATGGTTACTTCAGCTCCTTTTTCGGCAAGATCTATGGCGTTTTTGAGGGCGTGGGAGCAGCACACGCGGGAGCAGTATGGACGAGCTTTGTTTCTTGATCCAACACACTGGATCATAACAACTTTTTTGGCATTTACCTTGCCCTCTGCTATCGCCCTTTCCAGCTCGCTCTGGGTCATAACCCTGTCCGTCTCCCCGTATCCGTAGAGTCCATCGGGCTTGAACTCCTGAGCGCCAGTTGCAAGAACGATGGCTCCCGCCTCAAGAGCAACGCTTTGCCCCTCTTCTTTATTCTCAATCATGCCGAAGTATCTTCCTGCGGTTCCCTCAAGCTCCACAAGCTCGTAGCCCTTGAAGACCTTTATTCTCTCGTTTTCTTCCACTGCCTTTACGAGACTCTCAAGGTGGGACTTGATGTCGTCTCCTTCAAGGTCTTTGGTAAGATTCCTTGCAAGACCGCCAAGTTCCTTGCCCTTTTCCACCAGGTAAACCTGCACTCCTCTTTCCGCAAGAAGCCTTGCCGTTTCAAGCCCTGCCGCACCGCCTCCAAGAACGATCACACCGCTTTTGATCTTTCCAGCAGGGGGAGGCTCGGCAACAGCTCTCTTCACCTTCTCAACGCCCCCGTATATGAGGGCGTATGCCTTCTCCAACATTTTGTCTTTGTCCTCGTGGACCCTTATCACATCTTCCCTGAGCCTCAGGAACTCGGAAAGAAGCGGATTGAGCCCTGCCATCATCACGGTTCTTCTATATTTGAGCAGCTTCTGCAGGGGCGTGCACACCGCAAGCACCACCCTGTTAACGCCAGAAGCCTTTATCTTCTCTGCGGTATCCTTCATGGTGGGTGGAGTGCAGCATCCCTTTATGATCTCCACATGGGCAACACCAGGTATCTTGGCAACCTTCTCTTTCAACGCTTCAAGATCAAGGAATCTGTTGAACTCGCCAAAGCAGGAACAGATAAAGACCCCCACCTTAACGGGCTCGCCACTCACATTACGGAGGGGGGGAGGAGGGGAGGGGGCAAAGTTTTTATCGCCAAGGAAACGTCTTATTTCCGTGGCTGCTCCATACCCCTCCCAGACTATTTCGGGGTTACCTTTTGGTCCCGTAAACTCCCCGATGGCATAAACGCCATCAACATTGGTCTCCCCAGCGGTAAAAGGCTTAACCCTGCAGAAGCCGTGCTCATCCGCCTCAACGCCGAAAACCTTCGCTATCTTTTCCATTCCCGATGGAGCCTTCTGCCCCGTAACTAAAATCACAAGCTCAAAGCTCTCCTCATTCTCCTTGCCCTTTTCACTGTAAACCACAACGGGATTGTCTTTGCTCCTCTTCTTGGCCTCCGAAGCCTTCACCCTTACATCCTCGGCCCTGACAAGCCTGACGCCCTTTTCAAGCGCCCTCTCAAACCACCTGTAATGGCCCTTTCCATAGCCCCTGAAATCCCTCATAAAGAGCACCACTTCGGCTTCGGGATAAATCTCCTTTATCTTGTAGGCCCTGTAAACGGCAGAAACCGTGGTGTTGTAGCTTTCAAACTCTCTGTCGTTATACTGGGGCGTTGCTATCACCGCTATCTTTTTAGCAATCTTGCCGTCAGAGGGCCTTGCCAAAGAGTTCTTCACAAAGTTGGTAAGAAGCGATCTTCTTGCGAGATCGGAATTTTTAACCACATTGGGATGGCTGTATGCAAACTTCTCTAAATCCTCCTCGGTGGGCTCCTCATACTCAAGGGCAAGAATTATGGCTCCCACCTTCAGCTCCACTTCCTCCGTGGGCCTTTCCACAGCAAGGCACTTGGTGGGACAAACCTCCTCACACTTCTTACATTTAGTGCAGTGCTCCTCATCTATCATGAAGATGTTTTCCCACGCTATCTCCGGAATCACATAGATGGCCTTTCTCTTGCCGTTTTCCGTTTCCACCTCAATGGGACACGCCCTGATGCACGCCTCACACTCGGTGCAGGCAAGGTTGTTCACATACTGATCCCTCTTTCTCACCTTCACCGTGAAGTTGCCGGGCTCTCCCTCAACGGAAAGCACCTCCGCATTGTAAAAGACCTGCAAAGCCCCCAGACCTATAAACAATCTTTGTGGCATGTGTCCGCAGGCCCAGCAGAAGTCCAGAGGAAGCTGGGCAAGAGCCTGATTTTTAAACTGGTCCACGTAGGAGCCTCTATTGAGAAGCACGGTTTTATATCCCATCTTGGCCAAAGTGTATGCTGCCCTGTAGCCTGCAAGGTTGGTTCCGTAAACAAGCACAGTGCTTTCAGCCATGGCTCACCTCCGCATCAGACAAATACCCGTTCCTTCATAGGATTGGGACCGAGTTTCCTAATCCTTTCGGTAAACTCCTTTACCACTTCAGCAAACTTGGGAGCTTCAGAAGCGGGAACCCACGAAAGCATCACCCTCTCCGGCTCAAGCCCGAGGCTCTCAAGGATCTTCTTGGTAAGGGCAACCTTTCTCCTTGCGTAATAGTTGCCCTTCTGATAGTGGCAGTCCCCCGGCTTGCAGCCTGCAACCAAAACGCCGTCGGCTCCATCAAGAAGAGCCTTTATGATGAAAACGGGATCCACCCTGCTTGAGCACATAACCCTGATTATGCGTATGTTCGGCGGATACTTCAGCCTGCTGATACCGGCAAGGTCGGCTGCCGTGTAGCTGCACCAGTAGCACAAAAAACCAACAATTTTGGGTTCAAAGCCCTTTTCACTCATAGCAGTATGCCCTCCAGCTCGTGAAGTATCTGCTCGTTCTTAAAGTGCTTCAGGGTAACTGCTTTGTTGGGACATGTGGCAGCGCACAGACCGCATCCCTTACAGAGCGCCTCGTTCACCACGCACACACCCCTTCCGGCATCGTAATCTATGGCACTGTAGGCACAGACCTCCCTACACTGCTGACAGCCAACGCACACCTCCGGATCTATGTGGGAAGTGGCAGCCTCTATCTCCACCTTGCCCCTCATTATGAGGGACAGGGCTTCTGCTGCAGCGCCCGATGCCTGAGCCACCGTATCCGGTATGTCCTTGGGACCCTGACAGCAGCCTGCAAGGAAGATACCGTCGGATGCCGTGGAAACAGGAGCAAGCTTGGGATGTAGCTCTATGAACCAACCATCCTGATCCTGGGATATGCCAAGGATTCTTGCAAGCTCCTCGGCTCCGTCAGCAGGCTCAAGGGCAACGCTTAAGATAACCATGTCCACAGGATACCTCTTCACCTTGCCCGCAAGGGTATCCTCCACCACCACTATGAGCTTGCCTTCCTCCTCAGGCGTCTCGGCAATGTCCGTAACCTCAGCCACCTTGCCTCTGATGAAATGGGTCCCCTCCTCCTGCACCCTGTTGTAGAACTCCTCATACATCTTTCCGGGAGCCCTTATGTCAATGTAGAACTCGTAAACCTCCGCCCCTGTCTTTTCCCTTATGAGGTGGGCATACTTCATGGAGTACATGCAGCACACGCGGGAACAGTATCTGTGGTAGTTTTCATCCCTTGAGCCAACGCAGTGTATAATGGCAACGCTTTCGGGCACTTTGCCGTTTTTCATAACTATCTTTCCCTCGGTGGGACCTGCCGCGTTGTTGAGCCTTTCAAACTCAATGCTTGTGTAAACCTCCGGGAACCTCCTGTAGCCGTATCTGTAAAGAGGCGTGGGATCAAAGGTCTTAAATCCTGTGGCAACGATGATGGAGCCAACATCCACTTCAATTATCTCGTCCCTCTGATCGTGCCTTATCGCCTGAGCCTCGCAGGCAAGCTCGCACTGTTTACACTCACAGCATATGGCACAGTCCATACAGCGGGAACCTTCCTTCACAGCCTCCTCTTCGGTAAAGGGCTGCTCCACCTCGGCAAAGCCTTTTATCCTCTCCTCAACGGGAAGCTCCTTTATCTTAGAGCGCTCCACCACCTCAAATCTCTCCCTCTTGAACACCTGAGACTTGTCCACAACCGGGAGTCTGTCCGCATCGTAGGGCTTCACCTCTTTGAGATTTGCACCCTCAAGGTATTTAGCTATGTAATAGGCAGCCCTTCTGCCCCAGCCTATAGCCTCAACAATAGTTGACGGTCCCGTTACCGCATCTCCTCCGGCAAAGACGCCCTCTCTTGATGTCATGAGGGTTTCGGGATCTACTCTCACCGTGCCGTTTCTGTTGAGATCAATGCCAAACTTGGCAAAGACCTCGGAATCGGGCACCTGACCTATGGCAAGGATAACGGAGTCCACATCCACCTCGTAGTTGGAACCTTCAATGGGAACAGGGCGCCTTCTTCCGGACTCATCCGGCTCTCCAAGCTCCATGCGGATAAGCTCCATCTTGGAGACCCTGCCGTTGCCCTTAAAGGCAACGGGTGTGGTGAGGAACTCTATCTTTACGCCCTCCTCAAGGGCAGCTTCCACTTCCTCAGGGAATGCAGGCATCTCCTTTCTGGTTCTCCTGTAGTAGATGGTAACATCCGCTCCAAGGCGCTTGGCAACCCTTGCCGCATCTATGGCGGAGTTACCGCCGCCTATAACGGCCACCTTCCTGCCAAGATCGGGCCTTTCACCTGTGTTCACCCTCTTGAGGAAGTCAATGGAGGTGTATACTCCCTCAAGATCCTCGCCGGGAACATTGAGCCTTCTGTCCTTCCACGCACCTATACCGAGAAAGACGGCATCATAACCCTGCTTGAAAATGTCATCTATGGTAACATCCCTGCCCACACAAACGCCGGTCTTTATCTCAACGCCCATGTTCTTGATCACTTCAATGTCCTTGGCGAGCACATCCTTGGGCACCCTGTATTCGGGAATGGCATACCTCACCATACCGCCCGGCTCCGCCTCCCTCTCAAACACCGTAACCTGATAGCCCTCCTTCGCCAGATAGAACGCGCAGGAAAGACCGGCGGGACCGGCAC
The DNA here is from genome assembly GCA_027022065.1 of bacterium. GTDB lineage: Bacteria > Thermosulfidibacterota > Thermosulfidibacteria > Thermosulfidibacterales > Thermosulfidibacteraceae > JALVZS01. Next base: position 2,760 of record JALVZS010000083.1, on the reverse strand, counting down.
CCACAACGGCAACCTTCTTGTCCTTCTTCTCAGCCACCTCAAAGGGCGGTTGTGTTCCCTTATTCTCGTAATACCAGTCGGCGGCAAAGCGCTTGAGCATCCTTATGTGAACGGGACCTCCCGCCTCACCCCTGGTGCATTCCTTCTCGCAGAAGGCGGGACACGCTCTTCCGAGGGATGCGGGAAGCACCACCCTCTCCATTATCAGCTTGAACGCCTCCTCAAACTTGCCCTCGCCTATGAGCTTCACATACCCGTGGGCGTTCAAGCCTGCAGGGCAGGCGTTTCTGCAGGGAGACTCCCCAAGTTTTGATATGGTGAACACATTGGGAACCGCCTGAGGGAAGGGCCTGTATATGGCTTTTCTTTCGTTCATGCCGTACTCAAACTCGTTGGGAACAGAAACGGGACACACCTTAGCACACTCGCCACAGCCCGTGCATTTGTCCTCGTCCACAAAGCGGGCTTTTTTACAGATCTTCACCTTAAAGTTCCCGATAAAGCCCTCAACGCTTTCAACCACCGAGTTGGTAAATAGCTTTATGTTTTCGTGCTGCCCCACAGCAACCATCTTGGGAGTCATGATACACGCGGCACAGTCCAAGGTGGGAAAGGTCTTGTCAAACTTCGCCATGTGCCCGCCTATGCTGGGCTCCCTCTCCACAAGGTAAACGGTTTTTCCGGCATCGGCTATCTCAAGGGCAGCCTGCATGCCGGCAATCCCACCGCCGATAACCAGAACATTGGGATTTATGTCCACAAACCTTCTCTCAAGAGGCTCGTGATATATCACCCTGAAAACGGCAGCCCTAACCAGCTCCTTCGCCTTTTCTGTTGCCTCCTTCTCATCCTCGTGAACCCACGAAACCTGCTCCCTTATGCTCGCCATCTGGAAGAGGTAGGGATTTATCCCGCCCTTCTCGCAGGCTTTTCTGAAGGTCTTTTCGTGCATCCTCGGAGAACAGGAGGCAACCACAACCCTGTTCAGGTTGAACTTCTTAATGTCCTCTATGATCATCTCCTGCCCCACGTTGGAGCACATAAACTTATAATCCCTTGCCACAACCACGTGGGGCAAAGTGGCAGCGTAGTCTCTAACCGCCTCAACATCCACCTTGTAGGCGATGTTTATTCCGCAGTGGCAGATGTAAACCCCAACCCTCGGCTCCGCCTTGGTGCCCATGGCAACACCTCGCTTAAATTTTTGCAAGAACAGTATCCGCAGGGATGAGCAGCTTCTTCATCCCAAGGTTCACATGCGGTATCCCAAAGGCAAGCCCCATAAGCTGCGTGAAGAACACCACAGGAATGTTGTATCCAAGCTTCTTCTGGGCAGTCTCCACGTTGAACTGACAGAGAGGACATATAGCAACTATGGCGTCCGCCCCCTTCTGCTGGGCAGCTTTAACAATTCTATTTACAAGCCTCAAACATCCATCCTCGTGGGCAACCATCTGGGCAGCCCCACAGCAGGCAGTTTTTGCAGAGTAATCCACAACCTCGGCTCCCAGTGCCTCAAGGAGCCTGTCAAGGTTGACGGGATTTTCCGCATCGTCCGTCTCGTCCCCCACCTGAGGACGGGAATACTGACAGCCGTAATAGGGAGCCACCCTCAAGCCTGTAAGAGGCTTAACCACATTTTCTTTAACCTTCTCAAAAACCTCGGGAAGCAGATAGAAGTCCAGAAGATGCCTTATAAAGGGCTTGCCCCTGTAGCTTAATCCCTCCTCCTCAAGTGCCTGCTTGGCTTTCTGCCTCAAATCCTCGTTATCCGCAAGTATAGCCTTTGCCTTTCTCAGCGTGGCATAGCAGGCATTACACGGCGTAACGATCCAGTCGTATCCGTCTCTTTCCGCTATGGCTATGTTCCTCGCAGGAAGAACCAAAGCCACAAGCTCATCAAGGCTAAAGTATGCCGTGGCACCGCAGCAGCTCCAGTCGTCCACCTCCGGAAGCTCCACCTGAAGAACCCTGTTAACCTGTTCAATGGACTCTTTATATCCTGCAGCCGTGCTCAGCGTGCACCCCGGATAAAACACCGCCTTCATGACGCCCTCTCCAGTTGCCTCGCTTTTTGTATAACCCTCTTAAAAGCATCTAGATTCTTTATAGGCTCCACCTTGGTTTCAATGCGCTTTTTGAAGAACAGCTTTATCCCAAGAGGAGCCTTCTTTATCACGTCAAGAGGAGCCTTCATGCCGAACTTCTGCATCATCTTGGCTTCGGAAAGTCTACCGTATTCCTCAACCGTCTCCCTGAACGCCTGATACATCTTCACCGTGGGCTCGCCGGCAGGATAGAAGCCCTGCTTTACGGAAAGTTCTTTAAGCGCATACATAACATCGGTGATCTTTATCCCTCTGGGACAGCGCACCGTGCAGAAGTAGCACGAAGCACACACCCAGTAGGTGTTTGACCTCAATGCCTCTTTAATACTTCCGTCCTTTATGAGGGCAAAAAGCCTTCTGGGTCCGTAATCCATCACATCGCTCATGGGACAGGAGCCCGTGCAGGTTCCGCACTGGATGCACTTCAGGATCTGATCCCCGCCGGGCAGCTCAAGCAACTCTTTCAAAAGTCCCTTCGCCTCCATCACCTATCCTCCACCTCGTGCAGCTCATCATACCTAAAGGTGGTGAGAGGAAGCTCCTCCTCAACGCTCCTTCCAGGCACATACTCAAACAGCGCCTGAACGTCCCTGCCCACCGCCTTGAACACCTGAGAAACGGGAATATCCATGGGACATGCATCTTCACACAT
>JALVZS010000082.1 GCA_027022065.1 bacterium | reverse complement strand
GTACATGGATGGATCAATACCCAGTTCCCTGCAGGCTTGGGTAACGGAGTCTGATGCTTCAATGTAGAGAATAGCTGAAAGCTTCTCCTCAGCTGTCCAGTACTTCCTCTTCTTCATTGTTAGACCCCCCTTATAGGTTATTGTCTTATCTCTTTATCTACTTGTCCAGTTATTTAGGGGGTCGTGGCATCAGGAGGGCCAAGGGAAAGGTCTACTGGATTGAGTACTACGACCTGCAGAGACGCAGGAGGCGTGAGCGCATAGGCCCCAACAGGCAGGTAGCAGAGGCGAGGCTGGCAGAGGTTAAGAGGCAACTTGCTGCAGGGAAGTTCATACCTGAAGCTGTGAAAGGCGCCATCAAGTTTGAGGACTTCTGGCAGCGGTATTATTTGCTTTACTGCAAGCAGGAAAACTCGCCTGGCTGGTACCAGAGAAAGCTTGCCATCTACCGCCACCTAGCCAGGTTCTTCGGTGGAAAGAAGCTGAAGGAGATTACCACCGAGGCTGTTGAGCGGTTTAAGCAGGAAAGGCTTTCAGAAGGAGCTACCCCTGCCGAGGTCAACAGAGAGGTTGCAGTACTAAAGCACATGCTCAATTACGCCGTAAAGCTGGATCTACTGCTTCACAACCCCGCCTCTAAGGTGTCCAGGCTGAAAGAGAGACAGGAAGATGCCTGGCATGTGCTTTCTGTGGAAGAAGCTGAAAGGCTGCTCAAGTGCCTGCCTGAAAGCTCCCGTCCCGTATTTGCCTTTGCTCTCGCAACGGGGCTGAGGATTTCCAACATTCTCAATCTCAGGTGGGACCAGGTGAATTTGAAAGAGAGAAAGCTCATAATACCGCCGAGCAAGACCAAGGGAAGGAAACCTCTAGCACTTCCTTTATCCGATGCTGCTGTGAAGATCCTCCAGGGTGTCCAGGGTATGGACACCACGTTCGTGTTCGTCAACCCTGCAACTGGTATGCCTTATTCGCAGAGGGGTATCCGAAGCACGCTGAAAAGAGCCTTGAAGAGGGCGGGGCTGCCTGAATCCGTTCGTGTTCACGATCTCAGGCACACTTTTGCTTCCTGGGCGATCAGAAGCGGCGTAGATTTGCGCATTCTAAAAGAACTGCTGGGCCACTCCACCCTCCAAATGGTGCTGAGGTACACCCATCTGGACCATTTGGCACTGCTGGAGCAGGTCAATAGGATCCCGTTCCCAAAGATGGAATGATGGACACCTATATGGACACCTAAAGTGTCTCTTCTTTTGCTAAGTGTATTGTTCATGATGCGTTTCTTGCCTTTGTCCTAGGACAACTAGCCCTCGGCCTTGAAGCCCACCCTCAGATTGCCCCAGAGCTTGCCCTCTATCATGACGGGGAAGTCTGCTTCCAGCATGATCTCTCCTGTGTCCCTGAAGTAGACCTGAAGCAGCAGTTTTCTTGTGTTTTTGGCGGCTTTGATTCCTACAGGATCGTTAAATATCCTCTGCCCCCTGCTGTATTTCAGGTCGTACTCGTAGTTTCCCGTGGGGTCCTTATCAAACTCGCTGTTGTGGGCGGGGCAGTAGCCGTTGTTGTCCACAACTACAAAGTACACAAAGCTGGGATCTTTTCTCAGGTATTCGTCCTGAATGGGCCTTATGTACCTTCTGAAGAAGTCTGTGAACCTCGTTCTGTACTTTTTGGGATTGGTGTTGGGAACTTCTTGGTAGTTCCTATCCCAAAGGTCAGCCTTTGAGATTATCCCCTGCTCAATGGCTTCCTCTATCTTCTTTACGATCTTGTCCCTTCCCTCCATGGCTATGTCCAAAGTCTTTTCAAAGGCGTGGCCTGTTCGGAAGTTTTCCAAGATCTTGTTGGTTATCTCAAGCATCCTCTCCAAGCTCAGAGCCTTACTTTCCAGCCCGTTAACCGATTCTACCACTAGGCTGAAGGACTGGCTGAGGGCATTCACTGTTTGTGAAACCTCTTCGGAGCTTGCTGCCTGTTCCTCAACAGCGCTTCCCACTGAGGTGATCATATCGTTAGCCTGGGAGATTTTCACATCAAGCTCGCCAAGGTCCTGATTCAGCTTTTTCAGAAGCTCGTTGGATTCTGCCACCTTTTCGCTGACATTGCGGTTTTCCCCTATCAGGTTCTTTATCTGCTGAGCTATGCCCGTTACCGTTGCGTTTATCTCTTTAGAGCGCTTCATAGTTTCTTCGGCGAGCTTCCTCACTTCATCTGCCACAACGGCAAAGCCTCTTCCGTGCTCGCCGGCCCTTGCTGCCTCAATGGCTGCATTTAGGGCAAGTAGATTTGTCTGATCAGCTATGTTGTTTATCACTTCTGCCACATCCATGATCTTCTCTACACCTGTTTCAAGTTCCGAGGTTATCTGTGTGTTGGCCTCACTTACCCTTAACACTTCGCCAAAGCTTTCGTCTATGTTGTCCATAACCCTTATGGTTTGTTTTACATACTGATCCAGCTCCTGCATGAAGTCCCTTAGCTTTGCGGTGTTTTGGGCGATATCTGATATTGCCTCTGTGTTTTGCTGTATGGCGACATTTATGGCGTCAATGTTGTCCTTTACATCTTTAACCTCTTCGTTGACCCTTTTTACTTCAAACTTCAGTCTGGCGTTGAAGACCGCTGCCTTTGTGGCATCCTCTGTGAGATCCATGAAAATGTTTCTTATGTCCTTGAGAAGATTAGCTGCGAACTTGCCGTCTTCCGTATCGGTGGGTATCTGATCAACCTTGGTGAGATCCACAATGCTGTCTCTGATGATTGCCTCAAAAATCCTGCCCTTCTTTTTGACAAATAGAGCCATTTTTACCTCCTACCTGGTATATGCTCCTTATATATTAGAATCGTCAAGGTCTATCATCAGCTTTACTTAATTTTTTTTCGTTCTGTTTAAAAACTCTTTGAGAAGTTCTGTCTTTGTGACTATGGAAATTACCCTGAACCCTGCTTTTTCTATGTTTTCCCTTCCCCCTTCTTCCCTGTCCACAAGAGCGGCAACTGCCACCACATCAAGGCCGAAGTCTAAAGCTGCCTTTATGGCCTTGAGAGAAGAGCTTCCTGTGGTGATTACATCCTCCAGTATGAGAACTCTTTCCCCAGGCTTAACTGGTCCTTCTATAAGGCTTCCCGTTCCGTGATCCTTGGGTTCCTTCCTTACCACAAAGGCCTTTATGGGTCTTCCCTCAAGAAAGCTTGTATAGGCTAAGGCATAGGCTAGGGGATCTGCACCCATGGTGAGTCCGCCTGCGGCGGCTACATCCAGCTCTTTTGCTATGTTGAACAGGAGCCTGCCAACTAACACCATCCCTTCCGGATCCATCGTGGTGGGTTTACAGTTGATGTAGTAGTTGCTCATTTTTCCCGATGCCAGTCTGAACACAGGCTCTTCCGAATACATGAAGGACCTTTCCACAAGCATCTCTATCAGCCGCTTTTTCATTTCAGCCTCCTTGCAATGTGTAAAAGCAGGGTGTAAGCTTAAGCACAAAACTTGTGCTTGTTCAAGAGGAGGGATTGGCAAAGGCATTTATCATAGCGGGTATCGGCAGTGGATGTGGAAAGACAACCATTACCTCTGCCATTATCCAGGGTTTGGTTGATAGGGGATACACTGTGCAGCCGTTTAAGGTGGGTCCCGACTACATAGATCCTGCCCATCACAGCGTGCTTGCTGGAAGAAGTTGCAGGAACCTTGACTGCTGGATGATGGGCGAGGAGGGAGTAAGGAAGAACTTCAAGAAAGGAATAGCTGGTGCCGATGTTGCTGTGGTGGAAGGGGTAGGGGGGCTTTACGATGGTTTAGGAACGGCCGAGTTTGCCTCAACGGCCTATGTGGCGAAGATCTTAGATATTCCTATTGTTCTGGTGGTGGACGCCTGGGGAATTTCCCGCACAGCCGCTGCCTTAATAAAGGGGATTATGGAGTTTGAGGATGTTGAGGTGGTGGGGGTTATTTTTAACTTCTTGGGAAGTCAAGGGCATTACCACCTGCTTAAGGAGGTTATGCAAAGACACCTGCCTCAAGTAAAGATACTGGGGGGAGTTATACGTAGCAAGAAGGGCTTTGTTCCGGAAAGACACCTGGGAATCATTCAGGCGGATGAAATTGATTGGGAAGAAAGAAGGATGGTTTTAAGAGAGATAGCGTCTCAAGTAGATTTGGATGTTCTTTTGGATGTGGCGTGTGAAAAGGAGGGCGAAGCTTTTAGAAAAAAAGCAGTTTCCGTTGCCAAAGTGGCCGTGGCAAGGGACAAGGCCTTCTCGTTTCTATACACGGAGAACATTGAGACCTTGGAGGAGGAAGGGGGGGAGATTTTGTTTTTTTCTCCGTTAAAGGGGGAATCCATTCCCAGCGATACGTGTTCCCTTTTTCTTCCAGGCGGATATCCAGAGCTTTTCATGGATGAGCTTATGGAAAATACAGGGTTCTTGAAAGACCTTAATGACTTTGTGGATTCTGGGGGCAAGATTTATGCAGAGTGCGGGGGATTAATATTTCTCGCAAGGGAGATTGTTTATCAGGGAAGGATCTTGAAAGGAGCGGGCATTTTGCCCATAAGGGTAAGCTTTTTGGAAAGGCCCATATTGGGGTATGCTGAAGGAAGGATCTTGTGTGAAAACCCCTTTTTGGACAAAGGGGCAGTTGTAAGAGGCCATGTTTTTCACTACTCCCAAGTGCAGGAGCTTGAGCCTGTGTCAAGTGCCTATGAGCTTTTTGTGCCTTCCAAGGGCTTAAGATTAAAAGAAGGCTTTATAAAAAGGGGAATTTTGGCAACCTACCTTCACACCAATTGGTTTGCTGGAAAGGCAAGAGACATAGCAAAGGCCCTTATCAGCTAGCTTCCTCTTCGGACTCTTCCTTTTTTGTGGTGTCTTCAGCCTTCTTGCTCCTCATGAGGATTTCCTTTGCTAGCTTCTTGTCGTGGCAGGCTGCGCGAAGGGTCGCTCTCATCTCATCTGGGTTTATGCCAAGAGCATCGCAGCACATCTCAAACTTGAGAATGGAGGGCCAGTTGGGATCAAATATCCACTTGTAGGCGGTTATCCACTCCTGTGTCTTCTTTCTGTCCTCGGCAATAGGCTTTAGAAGGTCTATAACGGCCCTTTCCAGAACGGCCTCTGCAAACCTCTTAAACCTCTTCATGCCCTCCACCCCTTTCGCTTGATTATCTTGTAAAATATTTAGTTAGAGTGCCTTTGGTATGCAATCCTAATTTGCTCCGGAGCTTATCAGTGCTCCCAAAGCTAAAGAGTAGCGCTCTTCGTTTTGCTTGAGATTGACGCCTTCTGAGAGGTTAAAGCATCCCAGAGGCTCAAGGGCTTGAACGCTTGTAAGTAGATGCTGTGAGAGCTTTTCTATTAAGCCGCTTATCATGGCATTTCCGCCTGTAACAAATACCTCGTCCAGGGCTTCCACATCTGGCAACACTGCCGAATCCAGTTGTTCCCTCAGCTCTATACAGAAGTCATTGAGCACCTCTTCCATAACCTCCTGTGGCACACTACCTTCTACCTTCATGCGCTCTGCTTCATCTTTTGGTATCTTCAATATAGCAGCTATTTTCCTGTCAATATAGTTGCCGTCGGGTCCTGCAAGACACCTGGCAGATGTGAGACATCCGTCCTTTAAGACCACCAGGTAGGTTAGAGTCATCCCTATATCTACCACTGCTACGGTCTTGCCGTAGGTGTCGCATTTGCAGTTGCATATATTGCAAAGAGCTGTAAATGGGGTGTCTACGTAGTGCTCTTCTATACCGGCCCTTTCTGAGATGAGGGAGAGTTTTCTGAGCATGTCTTTTCTGGCTGCTAGACACACTACCTCGTTTTTCCTTCCAGGCACTTCAAAATAGTCGTAGGATATATCTGAGATTGGCACATCTTGGGTTATCCTCTTTCTGATATACTCCTCAACATTTGCTCCCGCCTCAACGGTATACTTCAGTATAATGGAGAACCTACCTGGAAGCACGAAGCAGAGCTTTTCTGTATCTTCTGGTATGTTTCTTCTTAAGATTTCTGCTATATTGTGTGCCTTTGCTATCCTCAGCACGTCCGCTGGACTATGTATAGTTTCCACATAATCCGCGATTGTGAGGTTTGTAAGTGTGAGCTTTCCTCCTTCAGGTAATGCTACAGCAATTTTGATCCCTGAGCTTCCGAGATCCACGCTGGCCACAGGCTTTTTCTTTAAAAGTCTCTTTATAAAAGACAGGGGAGCCATGCCTTTTGTTTTTATAATAAACTTTCCAGAAAATTTTTAAACTTTTCGTGCTCCTCAATGAGTTCTGCCAATCTATCAAAGCTCTCTTCAAGTACCTTTTCGTATATTACTTTACTGGGGGTTCCCCCTATGAATCTCACAAATTCCCAGCGGGTTTCATCGTTAAAGAATAGATTGTGTACATGGGTTCCCAGAACACTGCCTTTTATGCAACCTTCCTCTTGGCCTTCTATGTAAAATAGAGGGCTTGCTCCTTTTCTCTTCACTTTTCCTGTGTGGATCTTGTAGCCTAAAACTGCGGGAGCTATCCAGCCTGATGCCCCAGTGTTCTTCGCTTTAACAGGCATCACTTGCTTTCTTCCTTCATAACAAACATCTATCGGAAGAAGCTCTAATCCCCTTTCCTTCCCGCCTCCCTCGGTCCCTACAGGATCCTTCAAAGTTTCCCCTAGCATGTGGTAGCCTCCGCAGATTCCCACGACCGGAACGCCTTTTTGTGCAAGTTCTTTTATACTTTTGTCCAGCCCTTTTTCCTTCATCCACCTTAAATCATCAAGCACCCTCCTGCTTCCGGGAAGTATAACGGCGGCTGCGTCTTCAAGCTCCTCTGGTCTTGTGCACCACCTTATTCCCACCTTTTCTACAGAAAAGGGCACAATATCTGAGAAGTTGGATACCCTGGGGTATCTGATGACGGCGATTACAGGCTTTCCCGTTTTTCCCCTTATATCCAGAGAGTCCTCAGGGGGCAGTGCATTTTCAATGTAAGGAAGAACCGCAAGAACGGGCTTTCCTGTTTTTTTCTCTACGAATTTTAGACCAGGCTCCAGAATTTTTAAGTCCCCTCTGAACCTGTTTATCACAAATCCCTTGACGAATTGCTTCTCCTCATGATCCAGAAGCTCCATGGTACCGATGATCTGGGCGAACACTCCCCCTCTGTCTATGTCTGCAACGAGCAGAGCAGGTGCCTTAAAATGCGTGGCAATAGCTATGTTGGTAAAGTCGTTCTCTTTTATATTTATCTCCACAGGGCTTCCTGCTCCTTCTGCTACTACCACTTCGTATCTTTCCAAGAGCTCCTCAAGCACCTGAAAAGCCACAGGTTTTAGTTTTTTTCTAATACTATCAAATTCCGAAGATTTAACAAACCCCTCTGATCTGCCTAAGACGATGACCTCACTTTTCATGTTGCCCACAGGCTTTAAAAGCACAGGGTTAAAGATAACTGTTGGTTTTTCCTCACATGCCAAGGCCTGCACAAACTGCGCCCAGGCCATCTCTCCGTCTTCCACTGCCACTGCGTTAAGGGACATGTTTTGCGCCTTAAAGGGAGCAACCTTAACACCTCTCTTTTTAAAGAAGCGGCAGATGGCAGTGGTGATGAAACTCTTTCCCGCTCCCGAGCAGGTGCCCAGCACCACCAGCAGCTTTCCCTTCACTTGACACCTCCAGCGGGCAAGTCTATATAACTTTTTGCCCTACCACAAGCGAGAGTGGCGGAACTGGGAGACGCGCCGGACTTAGGATCCGGTGGGCTTCGGCCCGTGCGGGTTCGACTCCCGCCTCTCGCACCAAAATTTTTCAACTATTTATGGCGTTCTGGTTTTCTCAATCAAACCCTGTCACCTCGGCGTGCTAACAAAATGCTAACACTTTGCGACCTTGTTATTGCAATCTAACAATTCTAAGGCTACGTCCATCTTGCTGGCAGCTTCTTTTTTGATGTCTTCGGCAGTGTGCGTAATGTTTCATTAATTGTGTCTGACTGCATATTCCAGTCAAACTCCCCACCTGTTCCAGTGAAAGTATCCACCCTATGTAACACCCTGGCTCTGGCATGCTGATTTTCACTCCAAAGTGGATACTTTGCCCTTTTGTTTTCTCATGGACTCACCCTTCATTTCAACCCGATAGGCATTGTGCACCAATCTGTCCAGTATGGCATCGGCTATTGTTGCTTCTCCTATGAGCTGGTGCCAGGCATCTATTGGTATCTGGCTTATTACGATGGTAGAACACCTTTGATGCCTGTCTTCTATGACTTCCAAAAGATCTAAAGCTTGATTTTTGTTGAGCTGGTTCAGTCCCCAATCGTCCAGTATGAGTAGGTTTACTTTTACAAGAGATTTCATGAGGCTAAGATAAGAACCATCTCCTCTGGCTAAGGCAAGTTTGGAAAGGAGTCTTCCAACTCTGTAGTATTTTACTCTGTATCCAGCCACACAGGCTCTGTGTCCTAAGGCACAGGCAAGGTAAGTTTTGCCTACTCCAGTGGGACCTGTGATGATCAGGTTGTGATGTCTTTTGATCCACTGGCATCCTGCAAGCTCCATGATAAAGGCTCTGTTGAGGTTTCTTGGTGTGTGAAAGTCAAGCTCTTCAACGGTGGCTTTGATTCTGAAGCTTGCCTCTTTTAGCCTTCTTGCAAAGCGTCTTTCTTCTCTTAGAAGCCATTCTCTTTCTACGAGGTGTCCCAGCCTCTCTTCAAAGGATAGATCCTGGTAGTTGGGGTTTTGTTCTTGCTCTTTTAATCCCTGAACCATTCCAGAAAGCCTCATGGCTTTTAGTTTGTCTATGGTTTCGTTCACCAGCATGTTTTGTCTCCTTCCTTGTAGTAGTCTGCCCCTCTGATGTTTCTGTGCTTTATGGAAGGGCAGGAAGAATCGGTCTGGAAAGGCACCTGATCCAGTCCCTTTTCTAAGATGGATCTTACGCTTCTGTAGCTGTAGGCCCCTATTGCCAAAGCTCTGGCACAGGCAGCATCCACTCTTTCTTTGGGCCAGGCCTTTGATAGTCTGATAATTCCCATGATGGCTCTGTACCCCTGCACAGGATGGCTTTTGGATTCCATGATGGCTTTGGCTAATTGGGCTGCGTTTGATCCTATGCAGGCTGCTTCTTTCTCAAGGTTTATGGGTCCTTTTTTGTAGAGCCTGTGGTTTTCAGGCATGTGTGCCTCACAGGTGGTGTGCTGCCCCCTTTGACGGCTTCTTAGATGGGCTGCTATTCTTTTTCCCTTGTAAAAGACTTCCACGTGTCTCTGGGTTATTCTTACATCCACCTTCTTGCCTATAAACTGGTAAGGCACGCTGTAGTAGTGTCTGTCCACCTCTATGTGGTAGTCTATGTTCACCTTTGCCCTCTTCCAGATGGCAAACCGGTAGGGCATTTTTGGTAAAGGCTTGAGAGCTGGCTTTTCTATGTTCTCAAAAAGCTCTCTTCTGCTTACATCAAGCTTTCTGAGCTTTCTTTCGTTGAGCTTTTCCAAGAGCTCTCTTATGGCAGTATTAAGCTCGCTTATACTGAAAAAGGTTCTATTCCTTAAGGCTGCTAAGATCCATCTTTCCACCACCTGAACGGCTACTTCCACCTTGGCTTTGTCCCTTGGTCTTCTTACCCTGGCAGGAATCACCGCAATCCTATAATGGGTTGCCATCTCCTGATACGTGGGATTGATGTCTGGCTCGTAGTAAAGAGGATTTCTCACCCCAGCCTTCAGATTGTCAGGCACCACCACCTCAGGCACCCCACCAAAAAATTCAAAGGCTCTTATGTGAGCATTTATAAAGCTTTCCAGATCCTCCTTTTCTGTAGCCTCTGCATAGGTGTAAGAGCTTGCCCCAAGCACCGCTACAAAAACGGGCACTTTCCTTATCTCTCCTGTTGTCGGATCTGTGATGGGAACCTTTACCCCTGCAAAATCTACATACATCTTCTCCCCTGCTTTGTGGCTCTGTCTCATCACTGGATCTGCTGTCCTTTGCCATTTCCTGTAAGCCTCACAAAACCAGCTGTAGCTGCATGGATTGGAAGAGCTCTCACAAAACTCCTGCCACAAAAGCTGCTTCGTTACCCCCTTCCTCCTGAGTTCCCTGTGTACCCATGCCATGTCGGGAAGCTCCACTTTCCCTGTCTGTTGCTGTTCCCTGGTAAAAAGCGTCTTTTCCAAGGCTTCGTCGTCCATTCCCTCTGGCAGGGGCCAGGTGATTCCGGCTTCTTCTGCCCGCTTTAGGTACTCTCTTACCGTCTTGTGGCTGATGTTGCAGCTTCTGGCTATGGCCCTGTTGGAAAGACCTGCCTCATACTTCAGTCGCAGCACTTCCTTGATCTTTCTCATGGATATCCTCCTGTTTGGCATGCCTCCCTCCTTGTTGAGACTGACAATAAGGGAGACATAGCCTTTGTGATGGGCCAGAGCCAGAAGTGGTGGGCTTTTACGGTAAAGTGTCCACCCATAATGGTAAAGTCCCCACCTATTCCAGTATCCAGCAAAAAGTGGATACTTTCCCACAGGAATTGGTGGATACTTTGGACCGTAATCAGTGGATACTTTCCTCTGGAATCACTGGGGAGTTTAGGGTGGAATACGCATCACCACCCCAAGCACAACCTGCACCTTGTCGGGTTTGTTGTCCTTGCTGTAGCCAAAGGCCTTTAGTTCGTCTGCTACCTCGCTTTCAAAATAGATCGTGGTTAGATCGTAAAATACCACCTTT
>JALVZS010000081.1 GCA_027022065.1 bacterium | reverse complement strand
ATATCTCTCCTCTACCTCAGTCCCCTTTCTGGTAAGAAGGAGAAAATAAAGCTTGGACTTGATCTAAAGGGGGGAGTGTATCTGGCCTTGGGCGTGGATCTGAAAAAAGCGGTGGAAGCGGATCTGGACAAGTACGCCCTGCTCATAGAGGATGAGCTGAAAAGAAAGGAGATAGACTACGACAGCGTAACCAGAAAAGGAGATAAAATATATGTAAAGCTCTTGCTTAAAGACGATGTGCCCAAGGCTGAAAAGCTCATAAAGGATCTAGGACCTTTAGAGGTAGAGAAGGTTGAAGGAGAAACTATTGTTCTTCGCCTTTCTCCCAAGGAGGTGGAGAGGATAAAGAAGAACGCCTTGGATCAGACGCTGGAGGTTATAAGAAACAGGATTGATGAGTTTGGAGTTACGGAGCCTGAGATAAGAAAGGCTGGTAGTGATAGGATAATAGTGGAGATTCCAGGTATAAAGGATCCAGAGAGGGCTATAAAGATCATTGGAAGAACAGCCAGACTTGAGTTTAAGTTACTTGACGAGGAGCATTCCGTTGAGGAAGCCCTTGCAGGTAAAATCCCTCCTGGCGATGAGATTCTCTACGGCAGGATCAGGGATAAGCGGACAGGTGCCATCCGCAAGATACCGTATCTGGTGAAGAAGCAGACCCTGCTCACGGGAGATCACTTGGTTGATGCAAGGGTTATGATTGACAGCAGAACCAATGAGCCCTATGTGGCTATTAAGTTTGATAAAATAGGCACAAAGATCTTTGCCCAGATCACCAGCAACAACGTTGGAAAGAGGCTTGCCATAATCTTGGATAATACTGTCTACTCTGCTCCTGTTATAAGGGAGCCAATAACAGGGGGAGAGGCAAGTATAACGGGAAGTTTCACCTTTGATGAGGCTCATGATTTGGCCATTGTTCTCAGGGCTGGTGCCCTCCCTGCTCCTGTAAAGGTGCTTGAAAACAGAACGGTTGGCCCCTCCTTGGGTATGGATTCCATAAGGAAAGGTATAAGGGCGGCTATAGTGGGGCTTATAGTGGTTCTTCTCTTTATGGGCGTTTACTACAAGCTTTCTGGTGTTATTGCCGATGTGGCGCTTATCCTCAACATGATACTTATCCTGGGTGCTCTTGCTGCCTTTAGGGCAACCCTCACCCTGCCGGGCATAGCGGGTATTGTTCTTACCATAGGAATGTCTGTGGATGCTAATGTGCTTATTTTTGAGAGGATAAGGGAGGAGTTGAGGCTGGGAAGAACAATAAAAGCGGCCATTGATGCAGGCTTTGAGAGGGCCACGATAACCATACTTGACGCCAACATAACCACGCTCATTGCTGCCTTGATTCTCTTCCAGTACGGCACAGGGCCCATAAAGGGATTTGCCGTTACCCTTAGCATAGGTATACTAGCAAGTATGTTTACGGCCATTGTCTTCTGCAGGGGTGTGTTTGATCTTCTGGTGGATGTGTTTGGTATGAAGAGGATTAGCATTTGAGGGGGATGATATGGAAATTATAAAGCCTGGAACAAGAATAGACTTTATGAAGCACAAGGAAAAAGCCATTGCCGTTTCCGCCTTTCTGATACTCATCTCCCTTGCATCTATGCTTTACAACAAGATTACTATGGGCTCTTTCTTCAACTACGGGGTTGATTTTGCAGGTGGAACACTTATACAGGTCCACTTCAAAACCCCTCCTGATTTAGATAAGCTGAGAAGTGCCCTTAAAAAAGCCGGCCTTAGGGACTTTACCATACAGTCCTTTGGCAGTCCCAACGAGGTGCTTATAAGGACTCCTCAAAGTTCAGGGGAGCTGAAGGGGATACAGGAAAGAGCCAAGGCCGCCATAGCTGAGATATACGGTAAGGATTTTGAGATAGTAAGGGTGGAGATGGTGGGTCCCAAGGTGGGGAAGGAGCTTAAGAGAAAAGGGATAAAGGCCATTATCCTGGCCCTTATAGCTATGCTTTTATACATTGCTTGGAGGTTTGAGTTCAGATTTGGCGTTGGTGCAATTATAGCTTTGTTTCACGACATAACCATAACCGCTGGGGTTTTTGCCCTCTTTAGGCTTCAGATGGATCTTGAGATACTCGCGGCACTTCTCACCATTCTTGGTTACTCCATAAACGACACCATAGTGGTTTGCGACAGGATAAGGGAGAATATGGGCAAAAAAGGGAAAAACTTGGAGGAGACTATAAACATAAGCATAAACGAGACCTTAAGCAGGACCCTTTTGACATCCCTTACCACCCTGTTTGCCGTTTTGGCCCTGCTAATTTTGGGAAACGAGGTGATAAGGGGATTCGCCCTTGCCCTTACGGTGGGTATAATTGTAGGAACTTACTCTTCTATATTTATAGCTAGTCCCATTGTGGTTTACTGGGAAAAGCTTTTTAAGAAGGCAAAAGCTCCTGTGACCAAGGAGGCTACATCATGATGAATATGATGGACAGGGTAAGGCTTATAAATGAAGCTATAGGGAAAGTAGACAGCAGATACAGGCTTTCCGTTATACTGTTTAAAAGGGCCAGGGCACTGAATCAAGGGGATATGCCCTTGGTGGAGCCCAAGTCCGACAAGGAGTACATAATAGCCCTGCAGGAGTTCTTATCGGGACTGGTGGAGTGGAAGGACTACGAAGATAGTGAATGGAAAAAGGTAGAATAGCTCTTCTTGTTTTATTTTTCCTTACCACAACCTTTTACTCTTGGGCGCAGAACTACGGTGGTACCATTGTTTTAGGCTCCATAGGAGAGCCCAAGAGGCTTCTTCCGCTTCTCGCCTCTGATTCTGCTTCTGCCACCATTTCTGGTTTTATCTTTAACGGACTTGTGAGATACGACGGGGATCTTAACATAGTTGGGGATCTCGCTAAAAGCTGGGAGATAAAGGACGGTGGAAGGGTTATAATATTCCACCTGAGAAGAGGGGTTAAGTGGCAGGATGGATACCCTTTCACTGCGGATGATGTGATCTTCACTTACAAAAAGCTTGTTGATCCCAAGGTGGCCACTCCCTATAGCGGCGATTACGAACTGATAGAGAAGGCTGTGAAGCTTGATAATTACACAGTGGAGTTTGTTTACAAACATCCCTTCTCAGGAGCATTGGCTTCTTGGACCATGGGCATTATCCCAAAGCATCTTCTAGAGCACGAGGATCTCAATACCACTCGTTACAACAGAAAGCCTGTGGGAACAGGTCCTTACATACTTGAGAGGTGGGAAACGGGAAGATACATAGTTCTTAGGGCCAATCCTCACTACTTCAGGGGAAGGCCTTACATAGACAGGATTGTTTACCGCATAATACCCGATCCTGCCACCATGTTT
>JALVZS010000080.1 GCA_027022065.1 bacterium | reverse complement strand
ATTATATCCTGAGAAAGATCGCCGAGAAAGAAGGCGTTGAGATAACCAGAGGAGATGTGGAGACCCATCTTGAAAACCTCTCCCGTTCTTCCAAAATACCTATGGAGCGTTTGGTGTCCATCATGCAGCAGACCGGCCAGTTGAGGCGCATTGTTGACGACATGCTCATAAAGAAGACTCTTGAGCATGTGCTTCAGAAGGTTAAAGTTATTGAAGTGGAAAAGACAATACCCGAGGAGAAAAAGGAAGAGGAGAATAGCTGATGCCGCTGATTCCCATAGTTGTTGAGCAAACGGAAAGAGGAGAAAGGGCCTATGACATATACTCTCGCCTTCTTAAAGACAGAATCATCTTCATAGGCACCCCTATTGACGACCATGTGGCCAACCTCGTTGTGGCACAACTTTTGTTTCTTGAGGCGGAAGACCCAGAAAAAGACATATACCTCTACATAAACTCCCCAGGAGGCTCCGTTACCGCAGGGCTCGCCATATACGACACCATGCAGTACGTGAAGCCCGATGTGAGCACCATATGCATTGGGCAAGCAGCGAGCATGGCGGCTGTGCTACTTGCAGCGGGGGCCAAGGGCAAAAGATACGCTTTGCCCCATTCCCGCATCATGATCCACCAGCCCATGGGAGGATTTCAGGGACAGGCAAAGGAGATAGAGATACACGCAAAAGAGATACTGAAGCTAAAAGAAACCCTTGAAAACATCCTTGCGAAGCACACAGGTCAGCCGATAGAAAAGATAAGGCAGGATACCGACAGGGACTTCTTCATGAGTGCGGAGGAGGCCAAGGAGTACGGGATAGTGGATCAGGTTATCGTTTCCAGAGGCAAAAAGGGAAAAAGAAGGAGTAAATAGCCATGTTTAATGGAGGAGGAGATATACACTGCTCCTTCTGTGGTAAGAGCCAGAAGGAGGTAAAGAAGCTCATAGCAGGCCCTGGTGTTTACATATGCGATAGATGTGTGGCTCTCTGTAACAGGATAATAAAGAACAGCGAAAAGGACCCAAGCAGATACAAACCGGATAAACTCCCAACTCCAAAAGAGATAAAGGAATTTTTAGATCAATACGTAATAGGCCAGGAAAAGGCCAAAAAGATTATATCAGTTGCCGTTTACAACCACTATAAAAGGGTTTTCAGCAGCGTAAAGGACGATGATGTGGAAATCCAGAAGTCCAACATCCTGCTCATAGGCCCAACGGGTTCTGGAAAAACCCTGATTGCCCAGACCTTGGCAAAGCTCCTTGATGTTCCCTTTGCCATAGCGGATGCCACCACACTCACAGAGGCGGGCTATGTAGGAGAAGATGTGGAAAACGTGCTTTTAAGACTGCTTCAGGCTGCCGAGTTTGACATAGAAAGGGCTGAAAGGGGCATAGTTTACATTGATGAGATAGACAAGATAGCAAGAAAGTCGGAAAACCCATCCATAACCAGGGATGTCTCCGGTGAGGGAGTCCAGCAGGCCCTTCTAAAGATACTTGAGGGAACCATAGCAAACGTGCCACCCCAGGGCGGGAGGAAGCACCCGCATCAGGAGATGATCCAGGTAGACACCACAAATATCCTGTTTATATGCGGTGGAGCGTTCGTTGGGCTTGAGAAGATCATAGAAAGGCGCATAGGCAAAAAGGTCATAGGATTCGGCAAGGAAACCTCAAGCAAGGTTAGCAGGGACAACATACTTGAATATGTCCAGCCCATAGACCTTATAAAGTTCGGGATGATTCCGGAGTTCGTGGGAAGGCTTCCCGTTATCGCCACCCTGCATGAGCTGAGTGAGGAGGACTTAAGAAGAATACTGGTGGAGCCGAAGAATGCCTTGGTGAAACAGTACGCCAAGATGTTTGAAATGGAAGGAGTCAAGCTCACCTTCACAGAAGGTGCCCTCAAACTCATAGCCCAAGAGGCCATAAGAAGAAAATTGGGAGCAAGAGGCCTAAGGGCCATAATGGAAGAGCTTATGCTTGACCTCATGTTTGAGATCCCCTCCCTTTCCGGAGAGGTCAAAGAGTGCATCATAAACGAAGAGGTTGTTAAAAAGAAAACCAAGCCTATATTAGTCTACCAAAAGGCTAGTTGAGGAGCGATATGAGAAGAATACATCTTCCTGTAATACCCTTAAGGGATCTCGTTGTTTTTCCAAACACCATAGTGCCTCTGTTTGTGGGAAGGGAAAAGTCCATCAAGGCCTCTGAAGAGGCCCTTAGAAGGGATAAAGTCATATTCCTCGTAACCCAGCTGGATCCTGAAATAGAGCATCCCCAAAGGGAAGACGTTTATGATATGGGTGTTGTGGCTCAGATACTCCAGAGCATAAAACTCCCAGACGGCACCATAAAGATGCTTGTTGAAGGACTCTACAGGGCTTCAATAGAAGAGTTCATAGAGGAGGGAAGCTTCATAAGTGCTGTGGTATCCCCTGTATTCAAAAGGTACGATTTGGATCCAACAACTGTGGAGGCGGTAAGAAGACTGGTTGAGGAAGCCTTTGAAAAATACGTTAAGCTAAACACCAAAATTCCAGAGGATGTAAGCTCATCCATTGGGGAAATAGAGGATATTGAAAAGTTTGCCGACACCATAGCCTTTAATCTGCCTATAAAGACCCATGAAAAGCAGGTCATACTGGAAACCCTAGATCCTGTTAGGAGACTGGAGAGAATATACAGGATTCTACTTTCCGAAATAGAAATCCTGAACGTGGAAAAGCGTATAAAAGAGCAGGTTAAAAAGCAGATAGAGCGCAACCAGAAAGAATACTATCTTAACGAGCAACTTAAGGCCATCCAGAAGGAGCTGGGAAGAAGCGAGTTTGACGAAATAGAAGAACTCAGAAAGGCCATAGAAAAGGCTGGAATGCCAAAGGATGTGAGGAAGAAGGCCGAGGCAGAGCTGAGAAAGCTTGAGATGATGCCTGCAACAAGTGCCGAGGCTACCGTGGTTAGAAATTACCTGGACTGGCTGGTTAATCTGCCCTGGAGCAAAAGAAGCAGGGACAGGCTGGACATAAACAGGGCGAGAAAGATCCTGGATGAGGATCACTACGGGCTTAAAGAGGTAAAGGAAAGAATCCTTGAATACCTTGCTGTAAGAAAGCGCACCAAGAGCAACAAGGGTCCTATACTCTGCTTTGTTGGCCCCCCAGGCGTGGGTAAGACGTCCCTGGGCAAGTCCATAGCAAGGGCAATGGGCAGAAAGTTCGTGAGGGTTTCCCTGGGCGGAGTAAGGGATGAGGCAGAAATAAGAGGTCACAGGCGCACATACGTTGGTGCCCTTCCCGGACGCATAATCCAGATGATGAGGAGAGCCGGAACAAAGAACCCTGTTATGATGCTTGATGAGATAGACAAG
>JALVZS010000079.1 GCA_027022065.1 bacterium | reverse complement strand
AGGCCATGTGTATTAGGGTGCTTGGTGGTTCTAACCAGAGGTATGCCCGCTTGGGGGATGTTATAGTTGTGACCGTTAAGGAGGCTTCTCCCGACGGGCATGTGAAGAAGGGGGAGGTTCACAGGGCTGTGGTCATAAGAACCAGGAAGGAGCAGAGAAGGCCCGATGGATCCTACATACGCTTTGACAGGAACTCTGTGGTGCTCATAAAACCCAATGGGGATCCTCTGGGAACCCGTATATTCGGCCCTGTGGCAAGGGAGCTAAGGAATAAGGGCTTTATGAAAATCATCTCTCTAGCTCCAGAAGTCATCTAAGGAGATGGTCCCATGGCTGCCAAGATAAAGAGGGAAGACTTTGTTGTGGTCATTGCTGGAAAAGACAGGGGAAAAAGGGGAAAGGTGCTTAGGGTTATACCCAAGAAGCAGAGGGTAGTGGTTGAGGGAGTGAACATAGTAAAGAAGCACCAAAAGCCCACTGCCAACTCCCCAGGAGGTATAATAGAAAAGCCTGCGCCCATTCACGTTTCTAACGTAATGCTTATATGCCCCAAGTGTGGAACGCCCACTAGGGTGGGCTTCACCTTTTTGGAGGATGGCACAAAGGTTAGGAAGTGCAAGAAGTGTGGAGAAGTCATAGATAAATAAGGAAAGGAGAGACGGGTATGGTACCTCGTCTGAAGGAGAAGTACTACAAAGAAGTTGTTCCCCAGCTTATGAAAGAGTTTGGTTATAAGAATATCATGGAGGTGCCCCGCATAGTAAAGGTGGTGCTGAACATGGGGGTTGGAGAGGCTACCCAGAACCCCAAGGTGATAGACCACGCCATGGAGCAGCTTGCGGCTATAGCGGGGCAGAGGCCCTGTATCAGAAGGGCCAAAAAATCCATAGCCCAGTTTAAGCTGAGGAAGGGCATGCCCATTGGGGTGATGGTTACCCTTCGTAAGGACAGGATGTGGGAGTTTCTGGACAGGCTTATTTCTCTAGCCTTGCCCCGTGTTAGGGACTTCAGGGGAATATCGGATAAATCCTTTGATGGTAGGGGCAACTACACCTTGGGCATACCTGAGCAGATCATATTCCACGAGATCAACTACGATACAATAGATAAGGTAAGGGGACTTTCGGTAACCATAGTTACCACTGCTGAGACCGATGAAGAGGCAAAGGCCCTTTTGGAAAAGCTAGGAATGCCATTTAGGAAGAGGAGGTAAGAGGTGGCTAGAAAGGCTCAGATGGAGAAGATGAAAAAGCCCCCTAAATTTAAGGTGAGGTATCGCAATCGTTGCCCTATATGTGGTAGAGCTAGGGGGTATCTCAGGAAGTTTAATCTCTGCAGAATATGCTTCAGGCGCCTGGCCTTGGAAGGTAAAATCCCTGGTGTTAGAAAGGCCAGTTGGTGAGGTGGAGCCATGATGACCGATCCCATTGCTGATATGCTTACCCGTATTAGAAATGCGCTTATGGTGGGCAAAGAGGAGGTTGAGATACCTGGTTCAAAGCTCAAAAAGGAAATAGCCCGCATACTCAAGGAGGAGGGTTTCATAGAGGATTACAGGGTGGAGGAAAACCCTGTTCAGGACAAGATCATTATAAAGCTCAAGTACTACAAGGGCGAGAGCGTGATAAGGGGCCTTAGAAGGGTTAGCAAGCCTGGAAGGCGCGTGTATGTGAGTAAGGATGAGCTTCCCAATGTTTTGGGAGGCTTGGGAATAGCTATAATAAGCACCTCCAGAGGAGTTATGACCAATAAGCAGGCAAAGAAGCTAGGTATAGGCGGTGAATACATCTGTGATGTTTGGTAGGGAGGATTTCCATGTCCAGGATCGGAAGATTACCTGTTGAGGTACCGCAAGGGGTAGAGGTAACCATAGACGGACACAGGGTTAAGGTTAAGGGTCCCTTGGGGACCTTGGAGAGGGAGTTCCATCCAAGGGTGCGTTTTGTGAGGGAGGGCAACCTCATAAGGGTTGAGAGGCTCTCCGATAGCAAGCTTGATAAGTCTCTGCATGGCTTAAGCAGAACTCTTTTGAACAACATGATAATAGGGGTAACCAAGGGCTACCAGAAGATCCTTGATATCGTAGGTGTGGGATACAGGGCGGAAGTCAAGGGTAAAAAACTCGTGATGCAGTTGGGCTACAGCCATCCTGTAGAGTATGAGATCCCTGAGGGCATAACTATTGAGTGCCCTGCTCCTACTAGGATTGTGGTTAAAGGCATAGACAAAGAAAAAGTTGGACAGGTGGCTGCTGAGATAAGGGCTAAGAGGCCGCCTGAGCCATACAAGGGTAAGGGTATACGTTACGAGGGTGAGCAGATCCGTAGAAAAGCTGGCAAAGCTGGAAAGGCCGGTAAGTAAGGATTAAGGGAGGGAAAAGCTGTGGCGCGCATGACGAAGGAGGAAAGGAGAAAGAGAAGACATCTCAGAGTGAGGAAAAAAGTCTTTGGTACTCCTGAAAGACCGCGTCTTGTGGTCTTCAGGAGTCTTAAGCATATATACGCCCAGATCATTGACGACACCATTGGTCACACCTTGGTTTCTGCGTCTAGCCTGGACAAGGAGTTTCCTAAAGACAAAAGGGGTTCCAACAAAGAAGGAGCTCGCATTGTGGGGCTCATGATAGCTAAGAGGGCCTTGGAGAAGGGTATAAAGAAGGTTGTTTTTGACAGGGGTGGATACAAGTATCACGGCAGGGTCAAGGAGCTGGCCGAGGGGGCCAGAGAAGGCGGTTTAGAGTTCTGAGGAGGGTGAGTATGGATCTTAGGATAAGAAAGTTGGAGAAGGTATCTCCTGAGGGCTTGGATCTTCAGGATAGGGTGGTCTTCATAAACAGGGTGGCTAAGGTTGTTAAAGGTGGAAGGATATTCAAGTTCTCCGCCTTGGTTGTGGTGGGCGACGGCAATGGGGTTGTGGGATACGGCATGGGAAAGGCCAGAGAGGTCCCCGATGCCATAAGGAAGGCCATTGACCAGGCTAAGAAAAATCTAGTTAGGGTTCCCATAGCCAAGGGGGCCACTATACCCCATGAGGTTCAGGCGAAGTTCTGTGCGTCTAAGGTGCTTCTAAAGCCTGCCGCTCCGGGTACTGGAGTTATCGCCAGTGGTCCTGTTCGCGCCGTTATGGACTGTGCAGGGATCAAGAACGTTCTTGCCAAAAGCCTTGGCTCCAACAACCCCATAAATGTGGTCAAGGCCACCATCAAAGCCCTCAGCATGCTTAGAACCATTGAAGAAGTAGCCGAGTATAGGGGTAAGAGCATAAAGGAGATAATAAGCTGAAGGGAGGCCTTTTATGGCGAAGAAGATAGAGATAAAGCTTGTGAGAGGACTTGCTGGACGCTCTAAGAGGGAGAAGGCTACTGTTCGTTCCCTGGGATTGAGGAAACCAGGGCAAACGGTGATTAGAGAGGTAAACCCTTGTGTTTTGGGAATGATCAGATCTGTTGCACATCTTGTCTCTGTTAGAGAAGTGGAGGAGGTTTGAAGATGAGGCTTCACGAGCTTGCTCCCAAGTACGGTGCCACCCACAGGAGAAAGAGGGTTGGAAGGGGTCCGGGCTCTGGACATGGAAAGACCTCCTGCAGAGGACACAAGGGGCAGAAATCAAGGTCAGGTGGAGGAGTCCCCCCCTGGTTTGAGGGAGGGCAGACTCCTATACACAGGAGGCTTCCCAAAAGAGGCTTCAATAACCCAAGGGCTAAAGAGTACAGCGAGATAAATGTTTCTGTTTTGGACAAGTACTTCAACAACGGTGATGTGGTTACTCCTGAGGTGCTGTTAGAGAGAAGAATAATAAGGAAGCTCTGTAAGGATGGGCTTAAGGTTTTGGGTGATGGTGAGCTTACAAAGGCCTTAACTGTGAAGGCTCATGCCTTTAGCGCTTCTGCTAAGAGGAAGATAGAGGCAGCGGGTGGTACTGCGGAGGTTATTAAATGAAGCCCGAGGCGGAAAATATATTTAAGGTTCCGGAGCTTCGCTCCCGAATCCTTTTTACTTTTTTTATGCTTGCCATTTTCCGCTTGGGAGCTCATATCCCTATTCCGGGAATAAATGCAGAGGCCCTTGCGGAGTTCTTTAACAAGGCTTCAGGTACATTATTTGGCTTTTTTGATCTCTTCTCTGGCGGTGCTTTTAGAAGGCTCACCGTGTTTGCCTTGGGTATTATGCCCTACATCTCTGCGGCCATTATTCTAGAGCTTTTAACCGTTGTGGTGCCAAAACTGGAGCAGCTAAAGAAGGAAGGAGAAAGGGGGAGAGCTCAGATAATAGCCTATACAAGGTATGGAACTATTCTCATTTCCGCTATACAGGCCTTGGGAATTGCCATAGGTATCCAATCCATGAGAAGTCCCTCTGGCATGAGTATAGTGATAAATCCTGGTTTCTCCTTTGTGCTTGTGGCCGTTATAACTATGGTTGCGGGCACCTGCTTTCTCATGTGGATGGGAGAGCAGATAAACGAAAGGGGTATAGGAAACGGTATATCCCTAATCATATTTGCTGGAATTGTGGCCAGGCTTCCTGGAGCGGTCAGGAACACCATTGCTTTGCTAAAAACGGGCGAACTTTCTCCCGTTACGCTAATAGTCATACTTATTATAGCCTTTGGCGTAATAGCTTTTATCTGCTGGATGGAGCTTGGCCAAAGACGCATTCCCATAAACTATCCCAAGCGCATGGTGAGGGGTAAACTCTACGGCGGGCAGAGCAGCTATCTGCCCATAAAGGTGAACATATCAGGAGTTATACCACCCATATTTGCCTCTTCAATTCTCATGTTTCCCCTTACCATAGCCAGGTTTACCAACAATCCCTATCTTAAAAAGTTTGCCGATATCTTCGCACCTGGCTCCTGGCTCTATTTGACCATTTATGCGATCCTCATCATATTCTTCGCCTACTTCTACACCGCCATAATTTTTAATCCAAAAGAGGTGGCGGAGGATCTCAGAAAATACGGTGGCTTTATTCCCGGTATAAGGCCTGGACAGAAGACGGCCGAGTACATTGAAAGGATTGTAAACAGGCTTACCTTTGTGGGATCTTTATACCTTGCCGCTGTGTGTATCCTACCAAGCCTGCTCATAAAGTACATGCATGTTCCCTTCTACTTCGGCGGAACGGCTCTTTTGATCGTTGTGGGCGTTGCCCTTGACACTATGCAGCACATAGAGGCCCATCTCATAATGAGGCACTACGAGGGCCTTATGAAGAGAAGTCCTATATTGGGAGGGTAGCCATGAACATTATAATGCTGGGGCCTCCTGGGGCTGGTAAGGGGACTCAGGCCAAGATGCTTGTAGAAAAGTTTGGAATTCCTCAGATCTCCACAGGAGACATGCTGAGGGCTGCTGTTGCTGAAGGGACAGAGTTAGGCAAGAAAGCAAAAGAATACATGGATAAGGGACAGCTCGTTCCCGATGAGGTGGTTATAGGGATAGTGGAGGAGAGACTCTCCAAGCCTGATTGCGAGAAGGGCTTTATACTTGATGGTTTTCCAAGAACCGTTCCTCAGGCCGAGGCTCTAGATAAGATTTTAGAAAAGATGGGCAAAAGGATAGATTATGTGATAAATATCGTTGTTCCTGCAGAAGAGATACTGAAGAGGCTAACCGGCAGGCGCACATGCAAAAAGTGTGGTGCCATGTACCATGTGATATTCAATCCACCTAAGAAGGAAGGGGTCTGTGATAAGTGCGGAGGCGAGCTGTACCAAAGGGATGATGACAAAGAGGAAACGATAAGAAAGCGCCTTGAGGTGTATGAGCAGCAGACTGCTCCTTTGGTGGAGTATTACAAGAAGAAGGGGGTGCTGTACGACATTGACGGCACCAAAGGGATAAACGAGATATTTGAGGATATACTAAAGCTGCTTCAGTAATGATTATACTGAAAACTGACGAGGAGATAGAGGGAATAAGAAAGAGCGGACAGATACTGGCCAAGGTGTTGGTGGAGCTGAGGGATTTTATAAAGGAGGGTATAACCACCTGGGCCATAAATAAGAAGGCGGAAGAGATGGTAAAGAAGTTGGGGGGTAAACCTGCTTTTAAAGGGTACAAGCCGTCCTTTTCCAGAAAAAAGTACCCTTTTGCCACTTGCATCTCGGTGAATAATGAGATAGTTCATGGTCTCCCCTCCAAGAAAAGAGTGTTGAAGGAGGGGGATATAGTGAGTGTGGATATGGGTGTGAATTATAAGGGCTTTTTTAGTGATGCCGCTTATACCTATACTGTGGGTGAAGTTTCGGGGGAGGCCAAAAGGCTTGTGGAGGTAACAAGAGAGGCCTTGTATATAGGGATTTCAAAGGCTGTTGCGGGAAACAGGGTGGGAGATATAAGTAGCGCCATAGGTGGCTATGTAAAATCCCATGGCTTTTACCCAATTATAGACTATTGCGGGCATGGGGTAGGAAGGAGGGTACACGAGGATCCTTCTGTGCCTAACGACGGGGTTCCAGGTACGGGGGAGCTTTTGAAGGTGGGAATGACCCTAGCTATAGAGCCTATGGTGGCTGTTGGGACTGGAAGGGCCGTGATAAAGGAGGATGGCTGGACTGCTGTGACTGAGGATGGTTCTTTAGCTGCCCATTTTGAGCATACCATAGCTATTCTTGAGCACGGCCCTGAGATACTAACGCCCTGGGATAAGGATGCCTAAAAAGAAGAAGGATACCATAGAGCTTGTGGGAACGGTGATAGAGCCCTTGCCCAACGCCATGTTTAGGGTGGAGCTGGAAAATGGCTTAAAGATTCTGGCCCATGTTTCTGGCAAGATGAGGATGAACTTTATTAGGATCTTGCCTGGAGATAAGGTGAAGGTAGAGATTTCCCCCTACGATCCCACTAGGGGGAGGATTATATATAGGCTTTAATTGGAGGGATGGTTATGAAGGTAAGGGCTTCTGTAAAGAAGAGATGTGCCCACTGTAAGATTATAAGGCGCAAAGGGGTTGTGAGGGTTATTTGTAAGGATCCCAGACACAAACAGAGACAGGGATAGGGAGGAGGTTAGGTAATGGCGCGTATTGCTGGTGTGGATCTTCCAAAGAACAAGCGTATAGAGATAGCCCTGACCTACATATTTGGGATAGGGCTTTCCTCTTCCAAGAAGATCTTGGCTGAGGCGGGGGTTGATCCTGACAAAAGGGTGAAGGATCTAACCGCTGACGAGATAAGCCGTATAAGAGAAATTATAGACAAGAAGTACAAGGTTGAGGGTGAGCTGAGGAAAGAGATTGCTATGAACATAAAACGTCTCATTGATATAGGATGTTACCGTGGTTTAAGGCACATCATGGGGCTGCCCGTTAGAGGACAGAGGACCAGAACCAACGCAAGAACTAGAAAGGGTCCCAAGAAAACGGTGCCTGGTAGAGGTAAGAAGAGAGGAGCTAAGAAGTAATAGAGGAGGAAGGTTTCCATGGCTAAGAGGCGTGCTAGAAAGGGAAAAAAGAAGGAGAAAAAGGTGGTTCCATCTGGAATTGCTCATATTCAGGCAACCTTTAACAATACCATTGTAACCATAACGGATCCTCAGGGTAACACCATTTGTTGGGCGAGTGCGGGAAGTGTGGGCTTCAAGGGAACTAGAAAGAGCACTCCTTACGCTGCCCAGCTTGCCGCTCAGGAAGCTGCTAAGAAAGCGATGGATCAGGCGGGTATGAGGCATGTGGAGGTTCATGTTAAAGGACCCGGCCCTGGGAGGGAGGCTGCCATAAGAGCCCTTGCGGCTGCCGGTTTAAACGTTACCCTTATTAAGGATGTTACGCCTTTGCCGCACGATGGTTGTCGTCCACCTAGAAGAAGAAGGGTTTAAAGGGGGGATGAGCCTTGGGTAGGTATACTGGACCTGTTTGCAGGCTTTGTAGAAGGGAAGGGATGAAGCTCTTTTTGAAGGGAGCAAAGTGCTACTCAGATAAGTGTCCGTTGGAGAGGAGAAACTATCCTCCTGGACAGCATGGCAGGAGACGTTCAAAGCTTTCTGAATATGGTCTTCGTCTTCGTGAAAAGCAGAAGCTTAAAAGGATCTATGGGGTGCATGAGGACCAGTTTAAGCGTTACTTTGAGATGGCCAGCAGGCAAAAGGGGCTTACGGGTGAGAATTTAATAAAGATTCTGGAGAGAAGACTGGACAATGTGGTTTACAGGATGGGATTTGCCTCCTCTCGCAGGGATGCCAGACAGCTCGTGAATCATGGCCATGTGCTTGTAAACGGCAGGAAGGTGGATATCCCCAGCTATCTCGTGAAGCCTGGGGATGTGATAGAGATAAGAGACAAGATGAAGGACTCTGAAAGGGTGCAGGCGGCCATAGAGCTTGCCCAGTTTAGAGGGGTTCCCCATTGGCTAGAGGTGGATTTTGAGAATAAGAGAGGCGTTTTCAAAGCTATACCAGAGAGGGCCGATGTACAGTTGCCTGTTAATGAGATGCTCATAGTGGAGCTTTACTCCAAGTAAAGGAGGTAACGCTCAATGTTTGAAACCTGGAACTACATTATACGTCCCACCAAGCTTTTGGTGGAGCAGGAGAGCTTAAGCGATAAATACTGCAAGATAGTGGTGGAACCCCTGGATAGAGGATACGGCATAACCTTGGGCAATGCGCTGAGGAGGGTGCTTCTTTCATCAATCCCCGGTTATGCGGTTGTCGCTGTTAAGATAGAGGGTGTTTATCATGAGTTCACCTCAATTCCTGGTGTTAGAGAAGATGTGACGGATATAATACTTAACATAAAGCAGTTGAATCTAAAGGGCGATGTAGAAGAACCAGTGATCCTCAGACTTGAGGAGAGGGGGCCGAAAAAGGTTTACGCCAGTGACATAAAAGTTCCCACGGGGATAGAGATCCTGAATCCTGATCTCTATATAGCCACTTTGGACAGCGAGGAAACGGAACTTGTTATGGAGATGGTGGTTGAAGAGGGCAAAGGCTATGTACCCGCAGAGGAGAGGAATCTCCAGGATTATCCTGTTGGGACCATTTTGGTTGATGCAGTCTTTTCTCCTGTGAGGAAGGTTAACTTCTCTGTTGAGCAGGCCCGTGTGGGAAGGGCTACGAACTACGACAAGCTGATCCTTGAGATATGGACCAATGGCGCGGTTGCTGCTTTGGATGCTTTCAAAATGGCCCTTCAGATACTGAAGGATCATATTGATCTTCTGTTTGGAATAGAGGTGGGAGAGATGGCTACTGAAACTGAGGAGAAGGGGGAAGAGGCGGTTGCCAGTGAGCTTGAAGAGAAGTTGAAGATGGGGATAGAGGAGCTGAATCTATCCGTGAGGGCTTACAACTGCCTAAAGAAAAAGGGTATCAACACAGTTGGGGAGCTGGTGA
This sequence comes from bacterium, assembly GCA_027022065.1. Taxonomy (GTDB): domain Bacteria; phylum Thermosulfidibacterota; class Thermosulfidibacteria; order Thermosulfidibacterales; family Thermosulfidibacteraceae; genus JALVZS01. Next base: position 1,502 of record JALVZS010000079.1, on the reverse strand, counting down.
AGCTCAGAAGAGAAGATCTTATGAGCTTGAAAAACTTTGGCAAGAAGTCCCTTGAAGAGGTTGAGAGGGTGCTTGAATCTCTGGGACTCAGCTTGGGAATGGGAGGTTAAGGGATGAGACACAGAGTAAAGAAGGTTAAGCTGAGCAGAACGGCAGAGCACAGAAACATGCTTATAAGGAACTTAGTTACAGCCCTTTTGAAGCATGAGAGGATAGAGACCACTGAGGCTAAGGCCAAGGCCATGAGGCCTTGGGTGGACAAGGTTATTAACTGGGCCAAAAAGGGAGATCTTTCCAATAAAAGAAGGGTTTTTAGCTTCTTAACGGAAAAACAGGTGGCTTACAAGATCATAAAAGAAGCTCCTGAGAGGTATGCTGACAGAAACAGCGGCTACACCCGTATGTACAGGATAGGTCCCAGAAGAGGCGACAACGCTGAAATGGCAATCGTTGAGCTGGTTGACGCCAAAGTGGAGGCGCCGGAGGAGGCCTAGTAGTTTTTGGGTGTTATAACCATAGTTGGTGGAGGGCTGGCGGGGGTTGAAGCAGCCTTTGCCTGTGTGAAGCTTGGCCACAGGGTCAGGCTTTATGAGATGAGACCACTGAAAATGACCCCCGCCCATAAGACTCCCTTCCTGGCGGAGTTGGTCTGCAGTAACTCCCTAAAATCGGATTCTTTGGATACGGCTAGTGGCCTTCTAAAGGCGGAGATGTGCCTTCTGGGTTCTGTGCTACTTAGGGTTGCTGAGGAGTGCAAGGTTCCGGCTGGATCTGCTCTTGCGGTGGATAGAAAACTTTTTGCCTCTAAGGTTACGGAGCTTGTCAGCTCCTGCAGTGCCATAGAGCTTGTAAGGGCCGAGGTGGACGAAATACCCGATGATCGTCCCTGCATTATAGCCACAGGTCCCCTTACTTCTGATGCGCTTGCCAAAAGCATTTCGGAATTTTTGGGTGAAGAGAGCTTGAGCTTTTACGATGCCATTGCTCCCATAGTGGATGGGGAAACCATAGATTACGAAAAGGCCTTTTGGGGGGACAGGTACGGCAAGGGTTCAGGAGATTACCTGAACTGCCCACTTACCGAGGAGGAGTACAACCAGTTTTACGAGGCTCTAGTTTCGGCTGAGTGTGTTCCCTTTAAGGAGTTTGAAGAGCCCAAGTTTTTTGAAGGGTGCATGCCCATAGAGGAGCTTGCAAGAAGGGGAAGGGAAACGCTTCTTTTTGGTCCCATGAGGCCCGTTGGCTTGGTGGATCCTAGAACGGGAAGAAGGCCCTTCGCTGTGGTTCAGTTGAGAAGGGAGGATGCACAAGGAAAGATGTTCAACATGGTGGGTTTCCAGACCAAGATGAAATGGCCTGAGCAGAGAAGGGTATTCAGGTTGATTCCCGCCCTTGAGAATGCCGAGTTTCTGCGCTATGGAAGTATTCACAGAAACACCTATATAAATTCTCCAAAGGTGCTTTATCCCACCCTTCAGTGCAGGAAAGATGAGGGTCTTTTC
>JALVZS010000078.1 GCA_027022065.1 bacterium | reverse complement strand
TTGGGGAGCAGTACAAATGCCTTCAATGTTTCTAAAAGGACTATTCAGAGGGATATTGTCGCTCTCAGGAAGGCTGGGTTTCCCATTGCGAGAAAGAGTCCCAAAAGCGGTGTGTACAGGCTGGAGAAGGATGTCAAGTATCACGTTGAGATGCTCAGTGAGACAGAGATCCTTATTCTCACGGCGATGAGAGATGCTCTGTTTTCCATGGGAAAGGGTCTGTCTAAAACAGCTAAGGAGATAATCTCCAGGTTGTTGGAGCATGAGGATAATATAGTTAGAGTGCATCTGGATCATCCCAAGCTGCTGGATGAGGAGGATGAGAAGAAGCTTTCTGAAATTGTGAATGCCATAAGGGAAAGAAGGATCGTGTCGTTTAAGTACAGGGTGTTTTCGGAGTACTCTGTCAGGGTGAAGCCCTACAGGCTGGGCTTTTACAGAGGGCTTTGGTACCTGCTTGCGGAAGATAGAGGGAGAGTAAAGGCCTTTGCCGTTGATAAAATGGAAGATGTGAGGATGGAAGAAGAGGAGTTTGACGAGATTCCGGAAGAGGTGATGCGGCTTGAGTCTTTCAGTCCCTTCTTTTCGCCCCATCTGGGAAGGGCAAAGGTGAAGATACTTGCCGCACCAGAAGCGGCGGAGTTCTTCAAGAGGAAGCCTGTTGCGCTGAGTCAGAGGCTTCTGGAGGAAAGGCCGGACGGTTCGTGTGTGTTTGAGGTTGAGGAATATTCCTTTGCGGAGATCATGAATACTGTGGTGAAGCCGTGGATTCCCCACGTGTTTGTGCTGCATCCCAAAAGGCTTGCAGAAAAAAGCATAAAAGATGTTGAACAGTGGCTTGATAAAGCCAAAAGCGTGTTTCAAGCATAACCATCAAGAGTATTTACAGAAGTGCCTGTAAGGACAGTAACCGCAGACCTCTCCAGGAGCGGGATACCAGTAGGGTGACTTAAGCATGTGCTTAACCATGTAGATGAGCAGCTGCTCAAAGCCACCTTCCTTAATCCACTGGTTGAACTCATACACAGGCTCTAAAGGATCCCTCTTTCTCAACCTGTTGTTCTCCTTTGCGTATAGTTTTTCTTTACCTTCCCTATAAAGATCCACATAGGCCGCTGTGAGCTTTTCCTCGTTTGGGCAAATATCGCCCTTGAAGGAAAAGAAAGCGTAAAGAGGAAGCTGAATGCTAATCAATTTTTTCCTCAAAAAGTCCAGCTTTTCCTCAGATTCCTCTTTACCAAAGGTTTCAGGAAGCTCAAGGTTAAAGAGATCTTTATTCCACGATGCATCGGTTTTCTTTGAACCCGTTTTGTAATCTATAACTAGAATAAAAGTTCCACCTTTTCTGTTGAACAACTGCTCCGCATTTCTTCTATCCACTCTATCTATCCTGCCACAAAGGACAAGCTCGCCAACTTCATCATCAATAAAGAAAGGCACTTCTATAAACCTTTCCGCCAAAAGCACCTCTGTTTCTTCAGGTTGGTTTTCAACGTAGGTCTTCAATCTATACTTCACCGTTTCGTGAAGCAGAAACTCTTTCTCTGGAGAGATTTCAGAGTTAGGTTTAAAGTGCTTTAGAAACAGATTAAAAAGCCCCTCAGGATCCAGATCATCCCTTTTAACCTTTGCCGGCAGGTTAAAGCCTTTGTAATACTCCTCAAGGGCTTTGTGCATGGCCTCTCCAACATCCTTTGGGACCACCTCCATAGGCGTATCAAGAGGCTCAAGCTCCAGCAGTTTTTCGTAGTAAAACCTTAAGGGACAGGTAATATAAAGATCCAAAAGACTTGCCGAAATCTTGTTCTCTTTAAGAAGCCTCTTTAGTGCCTCAACCTGCTCTTTCGTCTTTTTCAAGTAATCCTTAACAACAAGCACCTCGGGAGATATGGAAAGCCTCGTTTTCTCAACCAGGGTGTTCTCAAGTCTCCTTCTCTGCTTCTTTTCCTTTTCCCATATTATCTGCTCAACGTATCTGCTTCTTTCCCTTTTGCTCTCAAGGGAAGCCTTGTCCGGTGCGCTTTGTTGCTGCCAAAAGATGTGCACCTTTTTGGATGAGGCAACCAGCCTTCTAAAGTGGTATCTGGTTATCGCTTCTTCTCTAAACCTGTCAGGAAACCCTTCTATATCTGGATCCCAGAAAACCAAGGGATTTATCTCCTCTATTCCAGGAAGCACATCCTCATTGGCATCCAGAACGAAAACCTCATCAAAGGAAAGAAGTCTTGTTTCCAGTATTCCCATAACCTGAAGGCCCCTCAAAGGCTCACCCTCAAAGGGAACAGAAACCCTCTCAAGCACCTTTCTCAACAAAACAAACAGTTTTCTCGTTGACATGGATTCTTTGGCAAAAAGGCTCTTCTTCAAAACATCCACGGCAACCTCGGCCGTCTTTGCTATAAAGCCTTTCTCAATGGGTGATTCGTCAGCGGCAGTTTTATGTATAAAAGAAAGCACACTAAGAAGAGCATCCGCCATTTCCTCGGGAGTTTTGGCCTTCTCAAAGGGAAAAATCAGCGCTTCAAATATGCTTTCCAAGCCATCTTCCACGGGATCTACAAAAGCACCCTTTGAAAGAACCCTGCGGGAAAGCTCCAGCCACTCTGGAAGCACAGGATACATGAGCAGATTAGCAACCGCCTTTGAGGAGTACTTTCCGTTGCCTCTGTTTTTGCCCCTTATGACCTCCTCTATGCTTGTTATGAGGGCGTAAATAGGCGTCTGCTTTAAGGGATAACCCATGGTTATATTAACTTCCCACTCGGGAAGGCTGTAAAGCAATGGAATAAGCGCGCTTTGGGAAAGGAGCACAACTGCCTTCCGGTCAAATCTATCAGGCGGATCCCCAAGCACTTCATTCAACTTGTTAAGCTCGGGATGGAGCCCATGGCATTGGTAAAGCTTTATTTCAGGCTCGCCTTCTGATTTAACGGCCTCTATACCCGAAATGCCCCACTGCTTTTTCCATCTCTCATACAAAGGCTCTAGGTTTTCTAGATCCGTGTGCCATAATATAACAGCACCCTCATCGTACATGCGCTTAAATATTTCTGACTCCGCTTTTGTAAGGGCATAAAAACCCACTATGTAAACCCGATTCTCCGGTATGGGAAAGCCTTCCTCCGCAAGCCTTCTTAAAATGCCCGATGTCGTTATAAGCCTTTCACTTTCTAGAATCTGCCTATATCTCTCATATATATCCCCCAGATTCTCAAGGAGAATGCGCGCCTTCTTGCTGGCATCAGGATATGGATACTCAACGCTTTTTGGATCGCAAAGTTCCTCATCAAACCTGTTAAAGAGATCCGAAAGTCTAAAGGCCCAGTCCATAAAGGAATCCCAGCTTTCAACAATCTTCTTGTCTTTCAAAACTTCCCTTGCCGCCTCATAGGCTATCCA
>JALVZS010000077.1 GCA_027022065.1 bacterium | reverse complement strand
CAAGGAAAGGGCAGGAGAGACTAAGTTTGTAGGTTACGAGGTGGATGAGACTGAAACGGAGGTTGTTGCCATAATAAAAGATGATACGCTTGTGGATGAGCTTACCGAGGGAGAGGAAGGGGAGATTGTACTAAAGGAAACCCCATTCTACGCCGAATCCGGAGGCCAGGTGGGAGACACAGGAGTGATAAAGGGAGATAACGGGCTGTTTGAAGTGAAGGACACCCAGAAGCCCATGGACAAGTTCCATGTGCACATAGGTGTGGTTAGGAGGGGAAGGATAAGGGTTGGAGACAGGGTTAAGGCCTCCATAGATGCTGCGAAGAGGAGGATCACAGAGGCGCATCACACCGCAACCCACCTTCTACACTGGGCCTTGAGAGAGGTTCTCGGTCCACATGTGAAGCAGGCGGGATCCCTTGTTGCTCCAGACAGGCTTAGGTTTGACTTCACCCACTTCAAGGCCCTTACCCCTGAGGAGATAGAGAAGGTGGAAAGGCTGGTTAACGCCAAGATCTGGGAGGATCACGAGGTTTACAAGTTTGAAACGGACATTGATGAAGCCCTTAAGATGGGGGCCATGGCCCTGTTTGGCGAAAAGTACGGCGAGAGGGTAAGGGTGGTAAAGGTGGGAGACTTCAGCATAGAGCTGTGCGGCGGCACCCACGTGGCAAGAAGCGGCAACATAGGTATCTTCAAGGTGGTGTCTGAAAGCGCGGTGTCCTCTGGTGTGAGAAGGATAGAAGCGGTCTGCAGAGAGGCCGCTTACGAGTATGTGCTTAAAAAAGAAAGGATCCTCAAGCAGGTGGATGAGCTCCTTAAAGCGAGAGAAGGAGAAGAGCCCGATAGGATTGAGAGGCTTCAGAAGCGCATAAAGGAGCTTGAAAAGGAGATAGAAAAGCTCAAGAGCTTCTCTGCAGCGGATGTCATATCAGAGATAGCGGGCAGAGCTGTTGATGTTAACGGGGTTAAGGTGGCCTGGGGCGTTCTAGACGACATAGACATGGGAACCCTGAGGGACATGGTGGATCAGCTGAAGAAGAAGCTGAAGAGCTGTGTTGTGCTTCTTGCTTCAAAAACGGGCAAGGGCGTTTCCATGGTGTTAGGCGTTACGAAGGATGCCACCGACAGGTACGATGCCTCCAAGCTCATAAAGGAGGTTGCGAAGGAGGTTAAGGGCGGCGGTGGAGGCCGTCCCGACATGGCACAGGCGGGGGGCAAAGACGCCTCTGCCGTGGAAAAGGCCGTTGAAAAGTTCAAGAAACTTGTGGGGGTGCAGTCGTGAAGGTGCTTGTGGTTGGAGGAGGGGGAAGGGAGCATGCCCTTGTCTGGAAGATAGCCCAAAGTCCGAAGGTTACCAAGGTGCTTGCAGCTCCTGGAAACGCTGGAATAGCAGAGGAACCTAAGGCCCAGTGCGTTGACATCTCCGCCACCGACATAGAGGCCCTCAGAGACTTTGCCCTTCAGGAAAAAATAGATCTCACCGTGGTGGGTCCGGAGGAGCCGCTGGTTAAGGGTATCGTGGATGTTTTTCAGGATGCGGGCCTCACCATCTTCGGCCCAACTAAGGCCGCAGCTCTTCTTGAGGGAAGCAAGGCCTTTGCAAAGCAGTTTATGAAGGAAATGGGCATTCCTACGGCGGAGTTTGAGGTCTTTGACGATCCTGAAAAGGCCAAGGACTACATAAGGTCAAAGGGAGCCCCCATTGTGGTTAAGGCAGACGGGCTTGCCGCCGGAAAGGGAAGTATCGTCTGTAAAACCCTGGATGAAGCCCTGACCGCCGTTGACAGGATAATGGTGGAGAAGGCCTTTGGAGATGCGGGAAATAAGGTGGTGGTTGAGGAGTTTCTGAAAGGGGAGGAGGCGTCGTTCATAGTCATCACCGATGGGGAAAACATCGTGCCCCTCGCGTCCTCTCAGGACCACAAGCCCGTATTTGACAACGATGAGGGTCCCAACACGGGAGGCATGGGTGCTTACTCCCCTGCTCCTGTGGTGACCGAGGAGGTATTTAACAGGGCCATGAACGAGATTGTGATCCCTACCATAAAGGGGATGAAGGAGAAAGGGATTCCCTTTAAAGGGGTGCTTTACGTGGGCCTCATGATTATAGAGGACAAGTATCCCAAGGTGCTTGAGTTCAACGTGAGGTTTGGGGATCCGGAGGCCCAGCCCATCCTCATGAGGATGAAAACGGATCTCGTGGATGCCCTTATGGCCTCCATAGAGGGTGGACTTGACAAGTGCAACATTGAGTACTCCGATGAGGCTGCCGTTTGCGTGGTTATGGCCTCTGGAGGGTATCCTGGCAAGTACGAGAAGGGCAAGGTGATCTATGGCCTGGAAGAGGTTGCCAAAATGGAGAAGGTGAAGGTCTTCCATGCGGGCACCAAAAAGGTTAACGGCAACTTTGTGACAAACGGCGGAAGGGTGTTGGGAGTCACCGCTTTGGGAGAGAACATTAAGAAGGCCATAGACAGGGCTTATGAGGCCGTTTCAAAAATACATTGGGACAAGGTCCACTACAGAAAAGACATAGGCGCCAAGGCCTTAAGGAGGCTGGGCCTTCTCTAGGCCCGCCTCACATCTTCACCTTTAAGATCCTGTCTATCCTGTACTTTATGGCCAAAGCGTAATCCTTGTCTCCCATAAAGCCCACCCTTATGCGGAGCTTTGTGAATCTTCCATCGGTTTTTGCCTTTATCTTCACCTTCTTTCCCAAGGGCGTGTATCCCTTAAGATAACCTTCCACCTCATCGTGGCTTTCCTCAACGATCCTCACCTTCAGCTCTTTAAGGGCCTTTAATGTGGCATCCCATACAGAAGCAAAGTCCTTTTTGTATGTAACCTGAAGCTCCCCCTTCACATACCTGTAACCCGCCACTCCCCCCGCACCTGCCGCTCCTATGGCCACTGCACAGGCGCAAAGGGGAAGGGCTATCAACACTGCATAAAGCCTCTTCATTTTCAGCCCTCCTCAATGTACTCAAGCACCCTAAACGGGATAGCGCTTCTGTTCGCAGAAGTAACATCCCAAACGGGAAGCTTACTCTTCAGCCTGTTCACCAGAGGATGCCTTGATCTTAAAGGGACCGTTCCCACAAACTTAATGTTTGATTCCACAACACTTTCAACCCACCTGGCAAATATATGAGACATGAGCTCCATCTTCCCTATCTCGTCCACTATGAGCACCTTGAAGGGCTCAATGTTCTTTAGCTCCCTCACAACGCTTTCCAAGGCTTCCAGATTTACCCCGTACTTTGATACCTTTGGTCCGTCTATGTCCACATGGGCAAGGGTGTGGACCTTTCCCCAGGTGGTAACAATCTCAAAGCCCACCCTCTGACCTCTTTCCCTTATCTCCCTCGTGCAGAAGCCCACCGCCTTGTCCCCTAAGACCTCCATTATCTTCATAACGGCCGTTGTCTTGCCTACACCAGGCCTTCCCGTTATCAGCACCTTCTTCAACTTCAGCCTCCTTGAAAAACGTCTGATAAAACTGTTATGGGCTAAATATGAAGCTATTGCAAGCCTTCAGGAACTCCATATCTTTCATCACTATCATACCAGCAGGCTGGAGTGAAGATGCATCTTTTGAGCTTACTGTAGCCTTGTTTCCCGCAGTTGGGCTGTTTTTAGGGTTTGCGCTTTTTCTCCTTTCCTTACTTCCTAAGGCAGTGTATCCCCCTGCTTGTCTTGCCTTTTGGGTAGTGGTAACTGGAGCCTTCCATCTTGACGGGCTTGCGGATAGCTTTGACGCCCTTGCTGTGGGGAAAGGTCCCGAAGAGAGGCTTAAGATACTGAAGGATTCCCATTTGGGAACCTTCGGTGCGGTTGCCTTAATTGTGGTGCTTTCCTCAAAACTGTGGCTTATGGCACACACCGCTCCTCACAGGCTTATACTCCCTCCTGTGCTTGGCAGGTATTCCCTTTTTCTCGTTCCCTTTTTCTCTAAACCTGCAAGGAAGGAGGGATTGGGGCATATGGTTAAAGAGGCGACAACTTTTAAAGGCTTTGCTATCTCTTCTCTTGTCTCCCTTGCCGTCTCGTTCCTTTTCGGATGGCTGGGACTCTTGGCCTTTGTCTTCACCGTGGCCTTCTCCTTTTTGTTTGCCAGATTCTGGGAGGGGAAGATCGGAGGCATAACAGGGGACACTTTGGGGGCTTCTTGTGAAATTGTGGAGACCGTGGTATTGGCATTAGTTACGGCTCTATGAGGTTGCACGGCGGCAACATAGAGGAGATTGGCTTAAAGGGGCTGGACTTTAGCTGTAATCTCAATCCCTTTGCCCCTCCTGATGAAGTGACAAAGCTTTTATCTTCTCTAGATCCAGAGCTCTTTTTCAAACATCCCCCCATTTATCCAGAAGATCTTGAGAAGGAGCTGGCAGAGGTTCTGGGTGTCCCTTACAGCAGGCTCTGCCTCCTTCCGGGAAGCATTTACGGTGTACACGCTGTGCTCAGCCTAAAAATCTTCAAAAGGGCGGTTGTTCCAGTCCCCACCTTTAACGAGTATGAGCGTTTGGCGAGGATTTTCTCCATCCAGGTGAAGAGGCATATACTAAGGGAGGAGATGGCTTTTAAGTTATGCCTCGGCGAGCTTGCAAGCGATATAGAAGAAAGGGATGTGGTCTTTGTGTGCAACCCCAATAACCCCACGGGCCACTTCTTCAGCGTGGACGAGATAAAGGGGCTTTTGAGGTGGTGTGCCTTAAAGGATGCCTTTGTGGTGTTTGACGAGGCATTTATAGACTTCACAGAACACGCTCAGGAAACCTTGGAAGCCTGTCTTGATTCGGACAGAGCCCTTATTCTTAGATCCTTCACCAAGATCTTTTCCATCCCAGGCATTAGGCTTGGATACGCCGTTGGCCCTGAAGGGGTAATAGCTCTTATAAGAGAGCTTGTACCTTCGTGGGGCATAACTACCCTTGCAGTAAGGGTTGGAAGAGAGCTCATAAAGCACCTTGGGGACATCAAGGGGTGGAGGAGGGAAATCGCCTATTTAAGGGGACAGCTTGCCGTTTCCCTTGAATCTATAGGACTTAAGGTGTTTCCCTCAAGCGCAAACTACCTGTTCGTTAAAAGCCCTAAAAGACCCGCAAGCTCTATATACAACAAGCTGAAAGAAAAAGGGATTTTGGTGAGAATATTTCCCGAATACGAGGATGTTCTCGGGGATTACTTCTTCAGGATCTGTGTGAGGAGTTTTGAAGAAAATCAGGCCCTTTTGGAAGCCTTAAAGGAGGTGGTATGAAGGTAAGGGATATATTGAAGAAGGGTTCACTCATCATATCCTACGAGTTCTTTCCTCCCAAAAGACCAGAAGATGAAGAGATCTTCTGGAACACGGTGGAGAGCTTAAAGAGGTGGAATCCTGACTTCGTCTCGGTAACATACGGGGCGGGGGGAAGCACCCACGACAAAAGCATAGAGATAGCGGTGGCTTTAAAGGAAAGGGGTTACAACGTGGTGGCCCATCTCACCTGCATAGCTTCAACAAAACAGAAGATAAAAGGCACCCTGAATGTTTTAAAGCTCCACGGCATAGAGAACATCCTCGCTTTAAGAGGCGATATCCCCCAAGACCCGGACTTTAGGCCTCCTGAGGACGGCTTTAGATACGCATACCAGCTTGTGGAGTTTATACACAAGAACAACGGCTTCTGCGTGGGAGTAGCCGGATATCCAGAGGGGCATCCTGAGGCTCCATCCCTTGAGAAGGATGTGGAGTATCTGAAGCTGAAGGTGGACAAGGGGGCGGACTTCGTGGTAACTCAACTTTTCTTCAAAAACGAGTACTACTACAGGTTTGTTGAGCTTGCCGCATCAAAAGGCGTAAAAGTTCCTATAATACCAGGGATACTGCCCATCACCAGCTATAGCCAGATAGTCCGCTTCACCCAGCTTTGCGGTGCAACCATCCCAAAAGAGCTTTTGGAAACCATAGAGAGGCTCAAGGATAAACCTGAGGATCTAAAAAAGGCGGGCATAGAGTACACCATAAACCAGTGCAGAGACCTTCTGGAAAACGGCGTGAGGTACCTGCACTTCTACACCCTCAACAGGTATCCAGCTACGGAGCAGATACTGAAGGCCCTAAGCATCCCTGAGAAGCGCTAGAGTTTCTTTCCTATAAGATCTATTTCTGTTCTTATGCAGCCGTCCTTCTCTATAGGACACATAAGCAAGGCGCTTTTGCACCGCTCTATCAGGCTTCCAAAGGTGTCGTTTGGTCTTCCCTCCACAATGGCTATACTGAAGCTACTCTGAAGAAGAACATCGCTCCACCTGTGAATGAGGTGGTTTAACTTGGGCAGTATCCTCTGCATCACCTGGTATGCGGTTTTTACCCCTATCCCCCTTATTATAACCGCAAAAAGCTCTTGTTCGGGTAGATACGAAACATAATCAACGCTTCTTAACTCCTCCTTAAATGTGGAGCACACCTTATCAATGTACTCCACCTTCACCTCTTTAGGCACATCCTTCCAGTTTTCCCACTCATCCACCCTGACTAGGGCAAAGGAGAACTTGCTTGCTGTATGGCGGCTTCTCTCTATAAGCTTTCTCACCACCGCTTTAAATACCGTTGGCTTCATGCACTCCACAGGTTCTGAAGCTATCTCCCTTTTCACCCTCTCAACCTTGCTCTCTATCCCCCTTATGCTTGCAATGATCCTTTCCACCTCAGCGGTGAGGCTGGCCTTCACCTCCCTAAAGGTTTCGTAAACCTCCATTATCTCCTCTTTACTCAGCTTATCCTTCTCAAGCACCTTTCCAATGGCCTCAAGGAGCCTGTTCTGTGCATTTTCAATAATGGCGTTTAGCTGATCTATGAGCTTGTAAAGCTCCTTTATAATAACCTTGTAGAGGTTCAGCTTCTGCTGTATCTCGCTCTTTTTCTGTGATGTGAGGCCTTCTTCTTTTGAAAGCGCATCATCAATGTGATCATAGGCGTTGAAGAGGGCGTCATAGGTGGGCTTCTTTATGCCCTTTGAGTATAGATAGCAGTGGGTTAAGAACCACTTCATAAAGGTGTCAGGATGGGGAACTATGTTGGCCTTTACCATAAAGTTAACCGTGTTTAACAAAATGTTTTGCAATATTCTTTTCTCGCCTTCCGAAAGCTTGTCGGGATCTTTACTCAGCAAGGGGCAGAGGTTTTCCATCAAGCAACGCCCCTTCTCGCCATCTCTTCAAGCCTTCTTATCCTCTCCTCCACAGGGGGATGCGTGGAAAGAAGGGCGGTCAAGCCATCTCCCTTAAGGGGATTAACAATGAACATGTGGGCTGTTCCAGCGTATGCGTTTTCCATGGGTCTTTTCTCAACACCATAGGCGATCTTCCTCAAGGCACTTGCAAGGTAGAGAGGATTGCCGCAGAACTTGGCGCCTGCCTCATCTGCGTAGTACTCCCTGGCCCTAGATATGGCAAGCTGTATGAGAACTGCCGCTATGGGAATCACTATGAGCATGATGATTGCAATTATGATCCCCAGGGGATTGTTGTTGTCGTCATCTCCTCCTATGGCTCCCCAGAAGAGCATCCACCTACCCCAGTCTGCAAGCATGGTAATGGCTCCCACAACCGTTGCAGCTACCGTTTGTATCAGAATATCCCTGTGCTTTACATGGCCAAGCTCGTGGCCTATGACGCCGGCAAGCTCCTCCTCGTTGAGCATCCTCAAGAGCCCCTCCGTCACCGCCACTGCCGCGTGCTTGGGGTTTCTCCCCGTGGCAAAGGCGTTGGGGGTCTCAGACGGTATGATGTATATCCTGGGCATGGGAAGACCGGCCCTTTGGCACAGGTTTCTCACAATCCTGTAAAGCTCAGGATACTCGGCCTCAGATACTTCCCTTGCCCTGTACATGGCAAGCACGATCTTGTCGCTGAACCAGTAGGATATGAAGTTCATAACAAGGGCAAAACAAAAGGCTATAACCATACCTGTTTGTCCGCCAATAACCCTTCCCAAAAGTACAAGAAGCACGGTTAAAACCGTTAAGAGCAGAAAGGTCCTTATCTGCGCACCCATGACTCACCGCCTCCTTTTTGAGGGCTTTTTACTTCTCAAATAGTTCCTCTGGGGCGTCTGTCAAGCTGACGGCTCCTTCCTTGGTTATAATATATGTGTTTTCAAGGCCAACTGCTCCCTCTCCGGGAAAGAGGAATTTTGGCTCCACCGCTATTACCATGTTTTCTTTAAGCTCCATGGACAGGCCTTTTGCCAGAAACGGAAAGTCGTTTATCTCCGTTCCAACGCCGTGCCCTATGAAGTTCACTTTATTCCCCGGATAGCCCATAAAGTTCTCCGCAAAGGGGCTTTTGTTTGCTATCTCCAAAACCCCGTTAAAGACATCCAGCGCATCCGCTCCCGCCTTCAGGTTCTCTTTAAGATAGGCGTGTATCTCCTCAACCACCTTGTATGCATCCTCCATCTTCTGGGGTATGGGAGAAAGTCCAAAGGTTCTAGTCATGTCTACAAGGTATCCCATGTGGGTTCCGAAGAAGTCAAATAGTATGGGCTCGCCCTTTTCTATCTTTTTAAAGCTTGGACCTGCAGGCATGGCTGGAGAAAGTCCTATACCGTTCAGAGGCGCATTCATGTAGCTGGGAAAGGCAGCTGCTTCCCCAGAGAGGATGTGGCCTGCAAAGCCTTCCATCCTGCCTCCCCTCATGGTCTCGCCAAACTCATGCCCCCTTTTCCTTAGCTCTGCCACGGCAATGGCATTTAGCTCTATCTCGCTCATTCCTTCCCTAACGGCCTCTAGCACTGCTTGATACGCCCCTTTCACAATCTCAGAGCACCTTTTCAGCACCTCTATCTCCCATCTGCTCTTTACCGCTTTTTGCGCCCTTATCTTTTGGGATATGTCCACAAACTCTGCATCGGGAAAGGCCTTCTTTAGCCTGTTGAAGAGAGCAAGGGTTATCACATCAAGCTCCGTTCCAATGCTTTTAGGCGAGCAACCAAGCTCGCTCACAGCTTCTCCCAGGGCCTTTACCGACTTAAGTGGAACCACATTAAACGGGCACTCCCACCTGGCCCTCTCCACATGCTTGATAACTAAAAATGCAGGGTCCCCATCCTTTGGCACAAAGAAGAAGCCTTCCTGCTTACTTCCCGCATAGTAATATATATCTGGAGGATGAATGAGAAGGGCAGCGTCAGCTTCCAAAGCCCCTTTCAGCCCCTTCACCCTCTCCTCAAGCTCCTCTTTCGGCACCCTGTTTACACACCTTGAAAGCACCTCGCCCATACCCATGGCTTAACCTCCTTGTTGCCAAGTTTTCTCTTTTGGGACATAAATTGCTGCTATGAAAATATACACTAAGATCATGGAGATAGGAAGCTTCATCAAGGATGAGAAAATCTTAAGGGAAGCAGAAAGGGTGGAGCAAATCTATCCCTTTCGCTGTACGGACTACTACCTATCGCTTGTTGAGGAGTTTTCTTCTTCTGACCCCATATTCCGCCAAATCTTTCCCTCTTTTTCAGAGCTTGACGAAGGAGAAGAGGACCCCTTCGGGGAGGACGGCTCAACGGAGCATCCCTGCCTAATAAGGCGCTATAAGGACAGGCTGCTTGTCCTTTCCACAAACCAGTGCTTCGTCCACTGTCGCTTCTGCACCAGAAAGAGAAAGTGGAGGGATGCCCCATTTGTATTTGAGGACTTCGGCGCACTTGAAAGGTATCTGAAAAAGCATCCAGAGATACAGGATGTGCTTATATCGGGAGGGGATCCCTTTTGGCTACCTGCTTCGTGGTTTGACGAGCTACTTAAGGTTGTTGGAAAAATAGGCAGTGTCAGGATCGTGCGCATAGGCACAAGATCCCCTGTGGTGGCTCCTGAGGCAGTGGAGGACAAACTGAAAGTGCTTTCAAGGCATGCACCCGTCTGGATAAACACCCACTTCAACCATCCAAAGGAAATCACCGGGGAAAGCAGAAAGGCACTGCTTTCCCTGATAAAGAGCGGTTGCCCGGTAAATAACCAAAGCGTTTTGCTTAAAGGGATAAACGACTCATACGAGGTGCTTAAAGAGCTGTTAATCTCTCTTCTATCCACAGGCGTTAGGCCCTACTATCTCTTCTCCTGCGATCCGGTGAGGGGAACGGCCCACTTCAGGGTCCCTGTTGAAAGGGGCCTTTCCCTTATTAAAAGGCTGAGAAAAGAGCTTTCCGGAATGGCTGTTCCCCACTTTGCGGTGGACACGCCCCATGGCAAGAGGATCCTCCCGTGAAAGGATAGATAAGCTTCTGGTTGATAGGGGGCTGGTTCAGAGCAGGGAAAGGGCCAAGGCCCTTGTCATGGCGGGAAAGGTCTTCGTTGACGGAAAAAGGATAGACAAGCCAGGAACGAAGGTGCCTCTGGATGCGGAAATTGAGGTAAAGGGAGAGGATATTCCCTATGTCTCAAGGGGAGGGCTCAAGCTGGAGGCTGCTATAAAAAAATTTGGCATAGATGTCTCCGGTAAGGTGTGCGTGGATGTGGGGGCATCAACAGGGGGCTTTACCCACTGCCTTCTAATGCACGGGGCAAGAAAAGTTTATGCGGTTGATGTGGGCTATGGACAGCTACACTGGAAGTTGAGAAGCGACGAAAGGGTAGTACCAATAGAGAAAACCAACATAAGGTACATGCCCAGGGACAGAATACCGGAAGAGGTGGATTTCGTGTGCGTTGATGTGTCCTTCATCTCCCTTGAGAAGGTGCTTCCCAAGGTAAAGGAGCTTCTGGGAGAAAAAGGAGAGGCGGTCTGCCTCATCAAGCCCCAGTTTGAGGTGGGTCCTGAAAAGGTGGGAAGGGGGGGCATAGTAAGGGAAGAAAGCTACAGGCTTGAGGCCATTGAAAAGGTTAAAAAGTGTGCGAAAAAGCTGGGCTTCCGTATTGTAGGAGTGATGGAATCTCCCGTAAGGGGAAGCAAAGGGAATATAGAATACCTCATGTACATGAAACTAGAAAGTGGCGGGG
>JALVZS010000076.1 GCA_027022065.1 bacterium | reverse complement strand
CCTTACCTTCACAATGTATTGGGGATCTAGATTCCTTTCCAACAGCTTAACCACCACCTGGTTCCAAAGATGAGACTGGAGTGCGTTTAGGAAAAGTTCCCTTATCTTTTCGTCCACCATGGCCAGAGCTTTTTTCGCCGTGGAGTTGGAAAGCTCTCTACCCATCAAAAACTTAAGTATCCTGTTTTCCCACAAGCTTGGGGCAAGCTCCAGACACCTATCCCAGCTACCCCAGTTTTCAGAAACACACCTTCTAAAGGCCTTGACCTCCTTGGAATCATGACTTGAATACTCAGCAAGTATAAGTCTAAGGGCCTTTTTGTAGTTTCCCTTTACAACCTCTAAGGCTGCAAAACCCTTTCCGTGGCGAGCAGAACCAAATCTCTGCACATCGTAGTAGTTGGGATATCCGTGTTCTTCAACATCCTGCAACTCTTCCTCCACAAGATGAGGAGGAGTCCCCACATCCCTTGCAACAACAGAAAATCTGTTCTCTTTAAGGTGGAAAGGTAAAAGCCCATCATCTACAAATCCCCTAAATACAAGCTTGTAGTTTTTACCTACCAGCTCAGCACCTTTACCAGCGGGAAAGCAGATATACTGGCGGGAAAGGGAATGCCTATCCTTAAGGCCGCAGTAGCCTATCTCTCTCAAAGGGATCTTCAAACGGCGAGCTACATCCTGAAGAACGTCTAAAGTATTAGCCCCCCTTTTCTCTAAAAGGTACACCTCAAAGCTCCCCCTATCCTTAAGGGGAACCCTGAGGACCTCCTCCACGATAAAATCTTCAGGTCTGCACTTTATCTTCATAGGAAAATGGCCTTGAGAATGGCTAAAATAAAAACGCAAAGGCCAGCAGTGAAGGGAATGGTTATGATCCAAGAGTTTACTATCTGCCTTATTACTTTCAGGTTAAGGGCCTCCAATCCCCTCGCCATTCCCACACCTATAACCGAACCAACAAGTGTATGTGTAGTGGATATGGGAAGTCCCAGCTTTGAGCAGACAAGCACGGTTGTGGCACATCCAAACTCGGCACAGAACCCACGACTCGGAGTGATGTGCGTTATCCTCTTCCCCACCGTCTCTATAACCCTGTAGCCCCAGGTGGCAAGGCCCACCACAATGCCCATGCCACCGAGAAACAGTATCCATGCAGGAACATAGGCCTTTGAAACCACTATGCCCTTTGTAATGGTGGTAAATATACCCGCCATGGGGCCCGTAGCGTTCGCCACATCATTAGCACCATGTGCAAAGGCCATAAAACAAGCAGTTGCAAGCTGGAGATACTTAAAAAGCTCCTCCGTTTCCAGAAGTCTCTCCCTCATAGCTCCCCTAGGAGAGCGCTGAACACCAAAAACCAGAAACTTCACAAAAAGACCCACAACCACTGCCACAGCAAAAGCCACTATAATGGCCTCGGGCAGGGGAAGCTTAAGCTTAAGCCCTTTATAGACAACGGAAAGGGTTATAATAAATGCAACCATACCCACCAAAAAGGGAGCGTATTTTCTCGTGGCAGCGGCGGGATACTCTGTGGCAAGAATGTATTTGGTAACCCACCTGAACATAAGATAGGAAATCACAGCACCACAGATAGGAGAAACGATCCAGGAAAGCACTATGGTTATAAGCTTTCCCCACTCTATAGCCGACAGCCCCTTGCTCACTATGCCAAAACCCACAACCGCACCCACGATAGAATGGGTAGTTGAAACGGGCCAACCTAAATAGGTAGCCACTTGGAGCCATATACTTGCCGCAAGGAGAGAGGCAAGCATGCCCAAAACAAACTCTTGAGGAACGGATTTAAAGAGCATGGGATCCACAATTCCCTTGCTTATGGTGCTGGTAACATGGCTTCCCACAAAGAAGGCCCCCGTAAACTCAAATATGGCCGCAATAAGGATGGCTTTTTTCAAAGTAACGGCCTTTGAGCCCACCGATGTACCCATGGCATTGGCAACATCATTAGCCCCTATGTTCCAAGCCATGTAAAAGCCAGCAAGCAGAGCCAGTCCAGAAACTATA
Source organism: bacterium (assembly GCA_027022065.1). Classification (GTDB taxonomy): domain Bacteria; phylum Thermosulfidibacterota; class Thermosulfidibacteria; order Thermosulfidibacterales; family Thermosulfidibacteraceae; genus JALVZS01. Next base: position 9,036 of record JALVZS010000076.1, on the reverse strand, counting down.
TACAGGTGCATGGCTAGACTCCCTGAAAGGCTCTTTATTTGGAGAGGAACAATCTTACCCTATTGCACATACGCTCTGCAAAGTTGGCCACATCTCCCACCTTGGCCACTATCTTGAGCCAGAGCCACAGCTCCCCAGGAGTGAATCTGTCCTCGTGCAAAAGAAAGTTCTGTGTCACCTTTCTCTGAAACTCATCGGCATGGTGCTCCATATCACAAACCCCATCTATCATGGCTATAACCCTTCTAGCCTCCGGTCCTTCAAAGGAGGTTTCCACAAGTATGTCTAGCTCTTTAATGACCTTATGCGCCTCATCCACAACCGATATGCATCTATCAACAAACTCCAAAAGGCAGTTTTTGAACTCAGGAAGCACCTTCAGCTCTTTCAGGCTTATTAAGACCGCCACATCTTCAGTGGCATCCGCTATGGCATCCTCATTCGCAAGTATCTCAAGAATATCCATGCGGGAAACAGGCATAAAAATGCTTTTCGGAAGAGAGCTTCTTATCCTGTTCTTTATCTGATCCGCCTCGTACTCTAGGTGGGAAATGTGATCAGAGATCTCTTTCACCTTTTTCAAATCTCCCTCAGCAAAGGCTTCAAAGAGAGGCTTTAACATGTGAGCACACTCCACCACCTTGTCCATCATCTCTTGTAGAGGATCAAAGGGAGACTTCCTGAAAAGGTTAAATATACCCATCTAATCACCTCCAGACTTCTCTTTTTTGATCTCCTCAAGGGCCTCTTTAAATCTCTCTTTGTACTCGTTTCTAAAAGCCTCTATCTTCATTGCCTCTTCTTCCCTTCCTGCAAGGAAAAGTGCCATTCCCTTGTAAACCGCCGCATCTTTAAAGTTGGGATTCATCTCAAGGAGCTTGTCAAAGTAACCTATCGCCTCCTCATAGTTCCCCTTGCCCATGAGGGCGTAGCCCTTTCCCAAAAGGGCAAAAACATTTCTAGGATTCTTCTCCAGCATCTTGTCAAAGATCTCTATCGCATCATCGTATCTGCCGATATCGTTTAAACAGCTTGCTTTAAGCTGCAAGGCATAAGGGTTGTCCCCTTCTCTAAGCTCCAGATCGCAGCAGAATAAGGCCTCTTCCATATACCCTTTTTGAGCAAGGTAAGCGGCAGCCTCTATCCACGGAACCCCTTCCCCCACCATTTTCTTTATTGCAGCAGCATAGTTTCCCCTTATCACCTCCATTGCCTTACCCTTAACGGGCATTCCATGACCCGGAAGGAGATGCTTGGGAGAGAAGGACATCAGCATCTTAAGGGCCATAAGGTGATAGTCATCCCTACCTCCTGCCACAGGATCCGCACTGGCAAAGGCGTAAGGTAAAACGGTATCCCCCGTAAAAATGGAACCCGTCTCCTCGTGGAAGTAACAAACGCTGTCAATAGTGTGTCCAGGGGTGTGTATAACCTTAAGCTTAAAGGGCCCAAGATCTATCTCATCGTTGTGGTAAACATACTCCACCTTTATCTTTAAACTGTTGAACACATTTTTCATCTCCTCAGGACCATCTTCCTGCATGTACACGGTAAAACCACGCTCTCTGTAGACGCTTGGGTACCTCAAAAGCTCCATAACTCCCATAACATGCTCCGGATGGCCATGGGTTATGAAGATCTTCTTAATATCAAGGGGGCTTGCGTATTCCCTGAAGAACTGAATAAAGGCGGTATAGTCGTTTCCAGGATCAATGAAAGCCCATCCTTCACCGTAGTTCACGGCGTATATATTTGATGAAATGTCGTAGCCTGGAACAAAAAGAGTAGATTTGAAAAAGGGATGCTCATCATTGAATATCTGGGAAAGGGGTTTCCAGGTTGTGTAGTCTATATCGTATATGTTCTTCTCATCCATATCCCTCCCTCCTGGAAAAGGCACAAAAAGCTATAGATATAGCATCGGCCTCGTGATGACTTATATTTCTCACTCCGAAAATCTGAGATACCATAAACCTCACCTGCTCCTTCGTGGCAGACCCCCTCCCAGTTACTCCCCTCTTCACCTCAGAGGGGTGAAGCTCCACCACCACAATACCTCTTGAACCAGCTGCGGCAAGAACCGCGCCCCTTGCCTCGGCAAGCTTTATCAAGGACTTGGAATTCCTTCCATGAAATGCTTCCTCAAGTGCAAGAACACTTACGGAAAAATCGCCTATAATTGAGAAGATTTTGTTGTAGATTGTGCTGAGCCTTTCAGAGGAAGTCCCTTTAGTTTTCAAGACACCAAAGGTTAAAAGATTTCTCTCATCCTCAACAACTGCATAACCAAGGTTGTACCCAGGATCCACGCCGAGTATCCTCATTACGAAATGCTTGAAAGCACTTCCTCAGGCACATCAAAGTTGGCATAGACATTCTGCACATCATCGTGGTTCTCAAGGGCATCAAGCAGTTTTATCAGCTTTTCCGCCTTTTCTCCCTCAACTCTAACGGTACTCTGGGGAAGATAGGTGAGTGTCGCCTCCTTAACGGTAATTCCCCTTTGCTCAATCTGCTCCTTTACATCCTCAAGCTCATCGGGAGCGGTTATCACCTGAAAAACCCCTTCATCTTCCCTTACATCCTCCGCTCCTGCCTCTATTGCAATCTCCATAAGCTTGTCCTCGTCCACCCCTTCAACGGTGATCATACCCTTTTTATCAAACATCCAGGCAACGCATCCCGCCTCTCCCAAGCTGCCGCCGTGCTTGGTAAATATGGTTCTTATTTCAGAAACCGTTCTGTTTCTATTATCCGTTATGGCCTCTATAAGGATAGCGACACCACCAGGACCGTAGCCTTCGTAAATCACCTCCTCAAAGCTTGTCCCTTCAAGCTCTCCTGTGCCCCTCTTTATGGCCCTCTCTATGTTTTCCTTGGGCATATTGTAGCTTTTTGCCTTCTGTATAGCCCTCCTTAATCTGGGATTACTGTCAGGATCACCCCCTCCCAGCCGGGCAGCAACGATTATCTCCCTTGCAATCTTTGTAAATATCTTTCCCCTCTTGGCATCCTCACGGGCCTTTTTGTGCTTTATATTTGCCCACTTTGAATGGCCTGCCACCTTCAACCTCCTTTCCCAAATCTAAGCAGGGAAACCTCAAGATTACCATTATAGGAGCGAACCTCTTTGTCAAGCTTAATACCTAGCTTCTGAGCGATTTCCTTGACCATATCCGGAAACGGATGAATGACAACAAGCACCCTCGCACTGGAAACAAGAAAAGTCTGCATAAGCTCTTCAAGGGCTTTTCTCGCCTTCTTCGGCCCACCCATCCTTATCCCATAGGGTGGATTAGTAACCACAACATCCACCTCATCCTTCTTGGAAAAACAGGAAACGGTTGCCACCTCAAACAGTATTTTATCCTTAATCAAAGCATTTTCCGCATTTCTAAGGGCACCCTCAAGGTGGCGAAAAGAAGCATCGGAAGCAAAAATCCTAAAGTTGGCATCCCACCTTATTTCGGCATCAACCCCACAGGTTACCTCCTCCCAGAGCCTCTCGCTGAACAGACCAGCCCTTAAGAAGGCGAAATCACGCTTTCTAAAATAAGCAGGAGGCAAACCCATGCACCTGTGGGCAGCCTCAATGGGAATGGTGCCTCCTCCGCACATGGGATCCCAAAGGGATTCCCCACTTCCAAACCCAGCAAGCATCAAAAGGGCATTGGCTATTGTGGACTTTAAAGAAGCCGGATGCTCGTAAACCCTCCAACCCCTCCTGTGCATACACCTTTCTCCAACAAGCTCAATTCCCAAAAAGAAAAACTGGCCGCACACATCAGCAACCACCTGCACCTGAGGATCATCCAAATCTACTAACGGTCTGAAACCTCTTCTAAGCCTGCATCCATCAATAACTGCTGCACCCGCGTAGGATGCAACCTCCTGAGAGGTAAAGGGATGGTTGCCCCTGCGGGTGCTTTTAACCCCAAAGGTTCCCTTCCTCAAAATAACATCAATCACGCAACTGTCCCTGACCACATAGTATATGGCATCCAACGCCTCCCTACCCTTTGGAATACGGGAAAGCTCAAGGAGCAAAAGGCACCTGTGGTAAACGGGATTGGCGTAGAGAATCTTTAAAAACTCTCTTTCTGACACGTCCTCCACAAGAACCCTTCCAGGAAAAGAAAAGGGGCTGGGAGTAACCCTCCCAACCCCATCTATGGAATCCGCAAGAAAGCCCTCTATACCCCTTTCCGTTGAGAAGAGGGCCTTCAGACCACAACCTCCTTCATCCTGTTAATAATGACATACCAAGCAGCAACGTCTCTGGTCTTTTCCGAAAGAGCGTTCCTTATAAGCTCCACAACCATTTGCCAGTTTTTCACCTCCCTGTTCATGAAAAGATCCACATCCTTATCCTCACCTCTGCTCCTCATGAATCCCACAAACTTCTGAACCAGACGCCTCCTCACATGGTAAAGCTCCCTGTGAAGCATACTGTAGGCAAGATGATCCCACTCGGTCTTTTTATCACCTGTAACTATGGCATCCTCCACTTCCATGAGCATGAACCTGTTGGATATGGTGTAGTAGACACCAGCAAGAAGCACAGGATCCATCTCCAAAGTCTCCGCAAGGGTGATAATATCCATGGCATTTGAGAGGAACGGGACAATGGCTACGTCTCTGGCAAGATCCTCGGGGAATCCAGCGTCCTTGAAGTAGCTTATCCTGGATACAAGCTCCTCCTTCTCCTTGGCAGAAAGAACAGCAGGAATAACAGTTTTAAGCTTTCCTATCTGCTCCCTGTACTTCTGAACCACAGGGGTGAGAGGCAGCCAATCGCCAATAAAGAAGTGGCTCCACTTGACCAACTGCTCTATGGCATCTTCTATATCAAGAAGCGCCTTGTACTGAGCCTCAGCTGGTACCTTGAAGTCAAGCTCAAAGATCCTTTTTCTAAGAGCTTTGGCGTTTAGCACCCCCTCCATCATGATGTAGGATGCCGTGGTTTCCTCAGGCTCCGCCCCGTGATCCTTGTAAACCTTGTGGTAGAAGGAGATACCCGCATTATCCACGATAGAGTTAACCACACAGGTGAGCACTATCTCATCCCTTAACGGATGCCTGTTGATGTACTCACCAAAGCGCTCCCTAACCGTGTCAGGGAAGTATTCGTAGAGAAACTCCTGAAGGTACTCCGCCTTGAGAAGTGAAGAACCCCTGAGCTTCTCCTTGAGCCACCTCTTCTGAAGGCCAATGAGCAGTGCCAGCTCCGGCTTAAGCAGTCCAATGCCTCTGTCAAACCTCTGCATAAGCTCATCCACAGAGGGCAAAAAGACCTCTCTTGTGTCAATGAAGCCGTCTCTGATAAGCGTCTCAATGGTATATACGAAGGGGGTTATGTCTTTCCTGCTTCTGATGGTATCAAGGCTAACGGAAAGGCTTTGGGTGTAGTTGTTGCGAAGCACGCTGGCGAGCACCTCATCCGCTATGTCAAATATGAGGTTGTTTCTCTCCTCAAAGGAGAGCTTGCCCTCCTTCATGGGCAAAGACAGCAGGATTTTCAGGTTGACCTCGTGGTCCGAGGTGTCCACACCTCCAGAGTTGTCCAAGGCATCCATGTGGATCTTTCCACCGTTTAAGGCGTACTCCACCCTTGCCTTCTGGGTGAATCCGAGGTTTCCTCCCTCACCCACCACCTTTACTCTCAGCTCGTTGGCGTTTACCCTCACATTGTCGTTGGGAGGATCCCCCACCTCTGCGTTGGTCTCATAAGAGGCCTTCACATAGGTTCCTATTCCACCGTTCCAGAGAAGATCCACAGGAGCCCTTAAGATTATCTTTATAAGCTCCTCTCCAGAAACCTCCTCTTTGTCAGTTCCCAGAACCTTCCTTGCCTCAGTAGAAAGCTTGATGCTTTTAGCGTCCCTTCTGTAAACGCCTCCACCCTTGCTTATGAGCTTGGGATTGTAGTGATCCCAGTCTTTGGCCTCCCTAAAAAGCCTAAGCCTTTCCTGATAGGAAACCTCAGGATCAGGGTCTGGATCAATGAATATTACCCTGTGGTTAAAGGCCGCCACAAGCTTTATGCTTCTTGAAAGCAGCATACCGTTACCAAACACATCTCCCGACATATCTCCTATACCAACGACGGTGATAACATCCCTCTCGGGATTTATGCCCATCTCCATGAAGTGGCGCTTTACACAAACCCATGCACCCTTTGCGGTAACCCCCATTTTCTTGTGGTCATAGCCAGTGGAGCCTCCAGAGGCAAAGGCATCGTCCAGCCAGAATCCATACTCCCTGGCTATGGAGTTGGCCACATCGGAAAGCCTTGCCGTTCCCTTGTCCGCCGCAACAACAAGGTAAGGATCCTCATCGTCGTAGCATATGACCCTGGGAGGCCTCACCACCCTGCCGTCAACTATGTTGTCAGTAACATCCAGCATTCCCCTTATGAGGAAGGTGTACTTCTCCCTAACAAGCTCCTCAAGTTGCTTTCTGTCCTCCACATGGTAGTAACGCATCTTTATGATAAAGCCGCCCTTGGCACCTGTGGGCACGATTATGGAGTTCTTAACAATCTGGGTCTTCATAAGGCCCAGTATCTCTGTTCTAAAGTCATCGGGCCTATCGCTCCAGCGGATTCCCCCCCTTGCAACCTTTCCGCCTCTTAGATGCACACCCTCCATCCCATACTCGTGCACATAGACCTCGTACATGGGCCTGGGAAGGGGCATTTCAATTATCCTGGAGCAGTCTATCTTGATGGATATGTAGTGGGACACTTTATCAGTTCTGTAGAAGTTGGTCCTTATGGTGCTCTCTATGGCGTTAAAGTAGGCCCTGAAAACCTTATCCTCGGCAAGGCTACTCACCTCCGAAAGAGAGGAGTAAAACCTCTCCTCTATCTCCTTCAGCCTCTCCTGCCTCTCCTCTAGAGAGAGCCCAAGGTCTGGATTGAATTTTGTATCAAAGTACTCCCAAAGAAGCCTCGTGATGTGAGGATACGTTCTAAAGGAAGAGTAAGCCGTGGAGAATGCAATTGACGGTCTTATCTGCCTTATGTAGTTTCTGTAGGTTCTGAGAACATCCACAGCCTTCCAGTCAAAGCCTGCCTTGAGAACAAGGCTGTTCAGAGGATCAGACTCAACCTTCTTCTCTATAACTGCCGATACAGCCTCAGAAAGCCTCTCTCTGTCCTCCTCTGGAATCTTTACATTATCCTTGGTAAGCACCCTGTAGCAGTGGATAAAGACCTCCCCCGCAGGCAGACTGAGTTTGAAGGGCTTTTCGTCCCAGATGGTCAGATAAAAGTTTTCAAGAACAGGGACCGCATCGGAAAGCTTCCACTCAAAAAGGCTGTATATCTTTATGATGCTAAACTGCTCCTCGTCCTCCACAACCACCTTAAAAGGATCCTTCTCTGAGAGCGTCTGTAATATCGCAACATCCCTCACCGCCCTCTTGGGAGAAACAGAGGCCTTGTAGTCGGTGGGGAATGCCGCAGCATACTTAAAGTAGAGGTCTTCCCACTCTTCAGGACAGGCCCTCTTCAGCTCTTCCCTAAATATATCCTCCCACTCTGCGGTTATCTCCCTTACCTTCTCTTTTAACTCTGTCTCAGAAACATCCACATCCTCCGCAGGGGTTAGGAAGAAGTATATAAGGGCCATGGATCCCTCGTATATAGAAAAGCGCATATCCGCATAGTCAGAACCAAACCTCTCCATAAGGTAGGTTTTGATCCTCTCTGCGGCGTTCATAGAGAAGCGGCTTTCGGGCATTATAACCAAAACAGAGGTTATGCCCTTGGGCCTCTTCTTCATCAAAACCTCTATCCTAGGCTCAAATCCCATGCCGAAGATGAGATCTATTATCTCCTCCAGGTCCTCCACGCTGGAAACAAAGAGCTCCTCTATGGGGATAGAGTCAAATATGGCAACGATTCTTTTGTATGTGTGGCTTCCAAAGGTTACATTCTTCTTGGCAAGCAGAGCCTCAAGCTTCTTCCTCAAAATGGGAATGCTGCTTCCCTTAGAGCTTACCGCCTTTTTGGTCCAAAGACCCAGCCACACACGCCACCCTACCCTATCACCAGCCTCATTAACCAAGGGAACGGCTATGAGATCCAATCTGCCGGGCCTGTGTATCCAAGACTCACTGGAGAGCTTACCTATTATAAGGAAATCCCCCTCTCCCTTTAGTGCCTCAAACACCTCATCCAAATTGACTATGTAGTGGTAGTCCTCCCTGTATTTTTCCCTTAAGACACCCATGGTGTTTGTTAGCTTATTACCGTCCTTAAGCTCTCCATAGGCAAAGAAGACATAGGCGTCGTGAATCAGCCACTCCAGAAAGTCTTTATACTCCTCAGCCTCATCCGCATTTAGCCTGCCCAGCTCGCAGAGGAACTCTATGTCATTAATGGCATCCCTCATGGTCTTCTTCATAAGAACAAAGTCCTCAACCATGGCGTGAATCATGGGAAGGATGAGAGAAAGTCTCTCAACCGCCTCTTTTACCTTTTCCTCCTTCGCCTCGGACCCTATCTCCACAAGGATTACCACCTCTCTCTTTCCCTCGCCTACAGCCTCCACCTTCCCCGAGGCATCCCTTCTAACTTCTATAACGGGATGCACAATGGAGCGAACGGGAAGAGCCTTCCTTTTAAGAACAAGCTCAATAGTGTCAACTATGAAGGGCTGATCATCCATATTCACATGTATGAAAAAGCCCCTATCTTTCTTAACGCAGCGTATTTTAACCTCCTCTTTCCTCTCCCTGATAAACTCCCAAAGCTCATTCACATTCTCCTCAAAAGAGGCCTTATCCGCAGAAGCAAGATAGGACTTGGGGACCTGAGCCAAAAAGGCTTCATGGAAAAGCTCCTTCAAAGGCATAACAACACCTCCCATCTGTAATGAACCACAAGGATGGGACAGGAGGCGTGTAAGCCGGGTTCTGTTACCTGGGGTATTATCCCAGGCGGTGGTTATTTATCTGGGGAAAGGGTTACCCCTCTCCTCAAGCGGCCTACCTGAGCGCATTTGGGCGGGGCACCCGTGCGCTCTGTTT
>JALVZS010000075.1 GCA_027022065.1 bacterium | reverse complement strand
TGGCATAGAAGCCAGCCAAAACTAACCACTCAAAAATTGGACTATCCGTAACTACCTGAAATAAAAAGCGTTTCTAAAATCAACTGTCAAAGTCGGGAAGCAGGAATTGGTTACCCACAGGTGTCCATATAGGTGTCCATGCTTACTGTCAAAAACTGCTGTTAATCATAACTAACTGTGTTAGTTTTAACAAGGTTTGGATAAAAATCTCAGTAAAAGTAGTAAGATGCAGGAAGAATGCATGTTCTAATAGGTTCTTACAAACGCTATAACAGCAAAAATAGGACTAGTTGCCCTCGGTGCTCACTCTTACTATTGTTTTCACATTGCCTCTAGGGTTGAAATCGCCCACCACCTCCAGGTACTTGGGCTTCAAAAGCTCCCTCAAGTCGTTGAATATCCTGTTGACCGCCTCTTCATGGGATATGTAGACGCTGCGGTACTTGTTGAGGTAAAGCTTTAAGGACTTAAGCTCAACTATGTATTTATCAGGCACATACTTTATCCTTATGGTAGCAAAATCGGGATAGCCAGAGCGAGGGCAAAGACAGGTGAACTCGGGAAAGGTTATCTCTATCGTGTAGTTGTTTTCCGAAGGGTTGGGCCACACCTCAAGCTTGGCCTCTGCTATCTGCTTTTCGCCGTACTTCATGGCTTCACCTCTTACAGCTTTTTGGCACAAATTACGGCAAAGTCAACCACATAAAAGCTCGCATCCTCAAAGGATAACTCCTTCAAGGTGTCCACAAACAACCCTCCCCCACCAATAATGGAAAAGCCAGTCTGTCCTAAAAGCTCCAAAACATCTCCAACGCTTAAGAATCTAGCGGACTTTAAGAAAAACCCCGGTTTTTCGGTGTACATTCTGCCGAGCTTACTTTCTCTATTTATGAAGCCTAAGACTAGCGTGCCGTTCTTCTTCAAAACCCTTCCTGCCTCAAGTAAGAAGGCTCTCCTGTCCTTCACGAAGCAAAGAACAGTGTTTATTAAGACTGCTTCAAAAAGAAAAGAGGGAAAGGGCAGCACCTCGCCCAAGGCACAAACAACCTTTACTCCCCTTTCCTTTGCCATGAGCAGCGCCTTTAAAGCAGGATCCACTCCTACATTCACTCCACAAACAGCGGCAAACCTCCCTGTGCCTGTACCAATCTCCAGTACAGGAGCTTTTCCTTCCAGAAAGCGCTTTATTAAGGCCGATTCAGCTTTGAAAAGAGCAGGCTGTGCATCAAACCAGGAATCGTACCTTTCAGGCGCCTCGTTAAAGGGATTGAACCTCACACTATTCCCGACTTTAGAAGGTCGTGGAGGTGTATCACGCCCTCCACCCTGTTTTCCTCATCAACCACAACGAGCGAGGTGATGGAATACTTCTCCATTATGTTTAGAGCCTTAACCGCCAAAGCATCCCTGGAAATGACCTTGGGATTGCGGGTCATAACGTCTTTTGCCCGTGCATCAAACATGGCCTTGCCCAAGCGCTCAATAAGCCTTCTAAGGTCTCCATCCGTAATTACACCCACAAGCCTCCCCTTGTCATCCACCACCGTGGTCATTCCAAGTCGCTTCTCGGAAATCTCTATAACGGCATCCTTCATGGGCGTGTCCGGATGAACAACAGGCACTTCACTGCCCACATGCATGAGGTCCTCAACCCTCAAAAGCAGCCTTTTACCCAAGGAACCCGCTGGGTGAACCACTGCAAAATCCTCCTTTTTGAAGCCTCTCTTCTTTAAAAGGGCCATGGCGAGGGCATCCCCCATAACTAGGGCAGCGGTGGTACTGGCCGTGGGGGCAAGGCCCAAAGGACACGCCTCCCTCTTTACAGAAACATCAAGCACCACATCGGCCCTTTTGGCAAGCTCAGAATCCTTGTTGCCCGTCATGGCTATAAGCTTTAAGCCAAGCCTCTTGACAACGGGTATAACCTCCAAAACCTCCTTCGTGGTGCCAGAGTTGGATATGGCAACCACCACATCCTGTCTTGTAAGCATACCCAGATCCCCGTGGACCCCTTCTGCAGGATGTAAAAAGAAAGATGGAGTTCCCGTGCTCGCCATGGTGGAAGCTATCTTTCTGGCTATTATACCGGACTTCCCCATACCTGTGAAAACTACCCTACCCCTGCATTCAAAGAGGATATCAACCGCCTTGGCGAAGTTCTCATCAATCCTGTCCAGAAGAGCCTCCACGGCCTCAAGCTCTATTTTTACTACTCTCTTTCCCTCTTCTATTATTTCCTCGTGCGTCATACCTTACCCACAGCCTCCGCTACATCCAGAATCCTCTTTATAATATCCTCAAGATCAGAGAGTCTGACGGAATTGGGACCATCGCACAGAGCCCTGTCAGGATCGGGATGCACCTCCATAAACACACCGTCTGCTCCAGCGGCAACAGCAGCCTTGGCTAAAGGTTCCACAAATTCCCTCTGACCACCCGAGGCACCCCCGGCCCCTCCGGGAAGCTGAACGCTGTGGGTAGCGTCAAACACAACTGGCACCCCAAAGGAGCGCATTACAGGAATGGAGCGCATGTCCACAACAAGGTTGTTGTAGCCAAAAGTCGTGCCCCTTTCCGTGAGCATCACCTGATAGTTTCCCACGGAAGAAACCTTCTCCACCGCATACTTCATATCGTAAGGGCTCATAAACTGTCCCTTTTTTATGTTAACAGGCTTTTCGCTCTGGCCTGCACGCACCAAAAGATCCGTCTGTCTGCACAAAAAGGCGGGTATCTGAATGACATCCAACACCTTTTCCGCAAGCTCCATCTCCTCCTCTTTGTGCACATCGGAAAGTATGGGAAGATCAAACTCCTTTTTAACACTTGCGAGAAGCTCAAGCCCGGCCCTCAGCCCGGGACCCCTGAAGGAACGAAGACTCGTTCTGTTTGCCTTATCATAGGAGGACTTAAATATCACCCTTATACCCAATTTCTCCCTGAGATTTGCTATGTACTCCGCTGTTGTCATAAGCAGCTTTTCCCCCTCAATGACACACGGTCCCAAGATGAAAAAGATGGGCTCGTCCTGTCCCACAAAGAACTTGCCCGCTATGGGAAATCTAAGCGCCATATCTTCTCTCCTTCGCGGCCTTTATGAGGTTTATGAAAAGAGGATGCGGCTTAAAAGGCTTTGACTTAAACTCGGGATGAAACTGCACTGCTACAAACCAGGGATGGTCCTTTATCTCCACTATCTCCACAAGGTCCGCCTTTGGATAGATGCCTGAGATAACCAGCCCCTTCTCCGCAAAAGCATCTCTAAACTCGTTGTTGAACTCATATCTGTGCCTGTGCCTCTCCACTATTTCCTCAACTCCGTAGGCCTCATAGGCCCTGGTATCCTCCATAAGTACGCAAGGGTAGGCACCGAGCCTCATGGTTCCCCCTTTAAAGGTCACCTTCTCCTGCTCAGGCAAAAGATGTATCACGGGATAGGGTGTATTCTTATCAAACTC
>JALVZS010000074.1 GCA_027022065.1 bacterium | reverse complement strand
CTCAAAAGGTGTGGGAGATTGATCCTGATATAGCTAAGGCTATACTGGGGGAGCTGGAGAGACAAGAGTACACCCTTGAGATGATAGCCAGTGAGAACTTTGCGAGCCCTGCTGTTATGCAGGTGCAGGGCTGCGTGATGACCAACAAGTACGCGGAGGGTTATCCCGGAAAGAGATACTACGGGGGATGCTCCTTCGTTGATATAGCCGAGAGCCTTGCCATAGAGAGGGCCAAGAAGCTCTTCGGTGCTGAGCATGTGAATGTCCAGCCTCATTCAGGAACGCAGGCGAATATGGCGGTTTACATGGCTGTTCTGAGTCCGGGGGACACCATACTTGCCATGGATCTTGCCCACGGCGGGCATCTCTCCCACGGTGCGAAGGTGAACTTCTCGGGAAAGCTTTACAATGTGGTATTTTATGGGGTGAGAAGGGATACGGAGACCATTGATTACGATCAGGTAAGGGATCTCGCCAAAAAGCACAGGCCCAAGCTGATTGTGGTGGGGGCCAGTGCATATCCTAGAATTATAGATTTTAAGGCCTTTAGGGAGATTGCCGATGAGGTGGGAGCCTATGTTATGGCCGATATAGCCCACATAGCGGGGCTTGTAGCAGCGGGCGTACATCCCTCTCCCGTTCCCTACTGCGAGTTTGTTACAACAACCACCCATAAGACTTTGAGAGGCCCAAGGGGCGGTATAGTTATGTGCCGCTTTGAGTTTGCCAAGCTGATAGACAAAACGGTCTTTCCTGGGATACAGGGCGGTCCTTTGATGCACGTGATAGCCGCCAAGGCTGTTGCGTTTAAGGAGGCATTAACTGAGGAGTTCAGGGAGTATCAGAGGCAGATAGTTAAGAATGCAAAGGTGCTTGCCGAAAGACTTGCAAGCCATGGTTTGAGGATAGTTTCTGGTGGAACGGACAATCACCTTATGCTTGTGGATCTGAGGCCCATTGGTATTACGGGGAACGTGGCGGAAAAGGCCCTTGAGGAGGCGGGAATAACCGTAAACAAGAACATGATACCCTTTGATCCGGAAAAACCCACTGTTACCAGTGGCATCCGCATAGGAACCCCCGCTCTTACCACAAGAGGCATGAAGGAAAAAGAGATGGAGGAGATAGGGGATCTTATAGCCTATGTCCTTAAGAACATAGATAACGAAAAGGTGAGAAAAGAGGTTAGAGAAAGGGTTTTGGAGCTTTGCAGGAGGTTTCCCCTTTATCCCGATATCCTTAAGGAGTACAAAGAGGCCTTGGGGGTGTAGTTGGAGCGCCCTTCATGGGATAGATACTTTATGGAGATAGCCCACCTTGTAGCAACCCGTTCCACCTGCCTTAGGAGGAAGGTGGGAGCGGTTATAGTTAAGGATAAGAGAATCCTGGCAACTGGTTACAACGGTGCTCCAAGCGGCATTACCCACTGCTGTGAGGTTGGATGCTTGAGGGAAAAGCTTAAGGTTCCTTCTGGGGAAAGACATGAGCTTTGCAGGGGACTTCATGCCGAACAGAATGCCATTATACAGGCCGCCCTGCACGGGGTGAGCGTTAAGGATGCCGTTATATACACAACCACCTTTCCCTGTGTGATATGCTCCAAAATGCTGATCAATGCTGGGATAAGAAGGATATACTACGCCTCTGGCTATCCTGATGAGCTTTCAAGGTCCATGCTGGAGGAGGCGGGGATAGAGCTTGTAGAGGTAAAGCTGTGAGGTGCCCCTTTTGCCTTTCCAGAAACACCAGGGTGGTGGAGACGAGAACGGGTAAGGACGGTTTTTCCATAAGGAGGAGGAGGGAGTGCCTTTCCTGTGGCAGAAGGTTTACAACCTTTGAAAAGATAGATGAAACCATGCCCATGGTGGTTAAGAAGGATGGAAGGAGGGAGCCTTACAATAGGGAGAAGCTGTTAACAGGTATAAGGAAGGCCTTTGAGAAGAGGCCGGTTAGTGTGGAGAGGCAGGAGGAGATTGTAGACGAGGTGGAAAGGTACCTGCTGAACCTAGGGGAAAAGGAGGTACCCTCAAGGGTAATAGGCGAGAAGGTGATGGAGCTTATAAGAGAGGTAGACGAGGTGGCCTATGTAAGGTTCGCATCTGTCTACAGGCAATTTAAGGATATCTCTGACTTTTGGGAGGAGCTGAAAAAGCTTATAAAAGATGAAGCTTGAGTCTCTTCTCTCTCCTTCGCGCATTATTGTGGGAAGCTTCGTTGCCGTTATCCTTTTGGGGACCTTTCTCTTAATGCTTCCCATTGCCACAGTTAACGGAAAAGGCCTTAGCTTCGTAAATGCCCTCTTTACCGCGACCTCCGCTGTTTGTGTTACTGGTCTTGTGGTGGTGGATACGGGACACTACCTTTCCCACTTTGGACAGCTTGTTGTGCTGGCACTCATACAGTCCGGCGGATTGGGCATCATGACCCTTTCTGCCTTTTTTGCCGTGGCCTTTGGACTGCGCATGTCTTTAAGGGGAAAGCTCATTCTTCAGGATGCACTAAACTACTACGATATGGACAGTTTGGGCGAGCTTCTCATCCACATATTTTTATTTACCTTCTTTATAGAGCTTGCCGGAGCTGTTCTTTTATTTTTTTCTTTCTTGGACCATGGGGCAACTCTTTCTCATGCACTTTACTCTGCTATTTTTCACTCTATTTCAGCCTTTTGCAATGCAGGATTTTCCCTTTACAGTGATAGCCTAATGCGCTTTGTAAACTCGGTTACGATAAATCTTACTGTTGCTTCTCTAATAGTTATGGGAGGCATTGGTTTTCCTGTATTGTACGATCTCTACCGCCTTTTTATCGCAAGGTTGAAAAAACAGCAGTATAAGATATCATTCCACACAAAACTCGTTCTATTTATGACAGCTTTACTTATAGTTATTGGCACTGTTGTTCTGTTTTTGCTTGAGTATGGTAATACGCTTTCATCTCTTTCATTAAAGGGAAAGATTCTTGCCTCTTTCTTTCAATCTGTCACTCCTAGGACAGCTGGCTTTAACACCGTTGACATAGGGAAAATGAGAGAAGTCACCTGGCTATTTCTCATAGTTCTCATGTTCATCGGAGCCTCTCCAGGAGGAACCGCTGGAGGTATAAAGACCACGACATTCCTTGTGGTTTTTTTGAGCGTTATAGCAACTGTGAGGAACAGGAAGGACACAGTTATCTTCAAAAAAAGAATACCCGATGACACCATACACAAATCGGTGGCCATATTCTTTCTGGCTTTGGTTCTGGTGGTCTTTGGCACTTTTGTTGTTTCCATAATAGAGCATAAACCTTTGATAAAAGTGGCTTTTGAAGTGGTGTCGGCCTTTGGAACGGTGGGGTTAAGCACAGGAATTACGCCGTATCTGCATTCTGCTTCCAAGTTGATACTTTCTCTTATAATGCTTATTGGAAGAGTGGGGCCATTAACAGCAGTTGTGGCTATGGCAGAAGGTGGAGAG
>JALVZS010000073.1:1884-11096 GCA_027022065.1 bacterium | reverse complement strand
TCCCAGCACCTCTTTTAGTCTCTTGTAAAGCTTTTCATATGTGGAAAGGATGTGTTCCGGTATGACCTTAACATCCGCAAGAACAGGCATAAAGTTGGTGTCCCCGTTCCAACGGGGAACTACGTGTAAATGCACATGAGTCTCAAGACCAGCCCCAGCCACCTTCCCAAGGTTGACACCAAGGTTGAAGCCTTCAGGAGACATCTCCTCTTTAAGCACTTTAAGGCACAGCTTAGTCAAGCTCATCATCTCAAGACACTCTTCATCGCTCAGCTCCTCAAGATCTCCCACATGCCTTATGGGCGCTACCATGAGATGTCCAGGGTTATAGGGATAGCGGTTCATTATGACCAAGCACTTCTCCCCCTTATGAAGTAGTAGCGTATCAGGGCCCTCCCCCTGAGACACAGCCTCACATATGAAGCAACCCTCCTCTTTAGGAGAAAGGATGTACTCTATCCTCCAGGGAGCCCAAATTTGTCTCATCTAAACCTCCAGGGATTTTACAAAATCCACTATTTCCTTAGCAAGCTCTTTGGGCTTCTCAAGGGGCAACATGTGTCCTGCTCCCTCAATAATCTTTAAGGTAGAATTTTTTATAAGTTCGTTTAGCTTTTGAGATAGCTTAACAGGTGTCATCTTATCCTCACTTCCACAAATAATCAAAACAGGAACATCTATATCTTTGCAAAAACGCTCCCCATCAAAGGAATCACAGGCCTTAAAGTCTGCTATTATGGTTTTCTTGATGCTTGACATAAACTGCTCTCTCGCCTCCTCCCTCACCCTACTTGAAGCGGACCTTGCCACCGCCCACTGCACTATCTGATCCACGGTTTTTTTCCTGTCTTTTTCCAAGCCCTCTATAATAGCAGGATTAACCTTCAGCTTGGGTCCCGTAGATACCAAAACTCCTCCAATTAGCCAGCTCGGCTTCATGGCCATAAGGGCCTGGGCTATAGCCCCTCCCATGGAATGGCCAACCACAACGGCCTCCATAAGTTCCATCTCCTCCGCCACCCCCAATAACCACTTTGCATAATCCTCTATACTCTCAAAAGCTTCACCTTCCGTCTCCCCGTGCCCAGAAAGGTTAAGCGCAATGGATGAAAAATCCCATATATTTTCAGTCACCTCCTCCCATATCCAACAGTCGCATCCAGCACCGTGTATAAAAAACAGCACCCTCCCCCTAAGCTTCAAGTAAAAGCTAAGACCCATAAAATCACCTCCACAAGATTTTCAAAGGAAGCGCTCCAAAAAGCGCCAGTTTTCCTTAACCGACCTCTCAAAAGACTCAGTAGAAGCCTTGGCAAACCTGCTCTGCACCTTCAGGTACCTATCAACGGGCAGCCACATCGGCTCCTTTGTAATTCTCCATGCACCGTTTTCTATCTCAAGCAGAGGGAAAACCCCCGTTTCAACCGCAAGTCTTGCCACCTCAACCGTTCTTTTCTCTTCAAAGCGCCAGCCTGTAGGACAGGGAGAAAGCACCAGTATAAACCTAAACCCCTTTATCCTTTTGGCCTTCTGAAACTTGGCAATAAAATCTTCAGGATAGGCAACTGTAGCAGTGGCTATATAAGGAATTCTATGGGCGTACATGGCAAGTATGATATTTTTCTTCTCCTCAAGCTTGCCCTCGGGGGTGGTTGTGGTCCAGGCACCTGGGGGAGTGGATGAGCTTCTCTGTATTCCAGTGTTCATGTATGCCTCGTTATCGTAGCACACATAAATTATGTCCTCGTTCCTCTCAGCGGCAGCGGAAAGGGAAGCAAAGCCTATATCATATGTGGCACCATCACCTGCCCAAACCATCACAACGGTGTCTTTAAGACCCAGCCTGTTGAGAGCTGCCCTCATGCCAGAAGCTATGCTTGGAGCCACCTCAAACGTGGAATGCATCATGGGCACCTTTAAAGAGGCATCTGGATGCCTCCCAGCTATGATGGACCAGCAGGAAGCTGGAATAACCACTCTAGCATTGCTTCCAATGGCCTTAAGGGCAAGCCTCATGGCAAGAACAGCGCCGCATCCTGCACAGGCAAGGTGCCCACTGGAAAGCCCCTCATATGAAAAGGCCTTCAGATCCACCCCATACCCTCCGGCCTTCTCCTGCCCACAAAATAGGCTTCCTCAATCAACTCAGGAAAGACCTCCCTTCCACCCATGGAAACCACAACCCCAAAAACTGGCACCGCTCCCGAAAGGGCACCCTTAACCTCTTGTGTAAGCACCCCTTCAGCACCGTAAGAAACACCCCTGTCAAGTACCACAAGGTGCTCCACAAAAGATGCAATTTCAAGCAAATCCTCTTTAGGAAAAGGCCTGAACAGCTTAACCGTTATAAGACCAACTTTTTCTCCCCTACCCCTCAGCCTATCCACGGCAACCCTTGCAGTGGAGGAAACTGCTCCCATGCAAACAATGGCGCACCTCGCATCCTCAAGCCTGTAAGCCTCAATGGGTCTGTAGCATCTACCCGATATATCTCCCCACTCTTTAAAGGCCCTCTTCCAGGCCTCTAAAGCCCTTGAAGCATCTCTAAAGAGGTCCTTCCTCTGCCTGTGGTACAGGGCAGGCTCCAGAATGGGCCAGAGCGTAAAGGGATCCTGATTTGAAAGCCTCAACGGAAAATCAAAAGGAGGAAGAAACGTGTTCACATCATCCCGAGAAGAAAGCAATATAGGCTCAGCGGTGTGAGAAAGGACGAATCCATCTATGCAAACCATACATGGAAGAAAAACGCTCTCTGCCACTTTATAGGCCAAAATGGTAAAGTCAAAAGCCTCTTGTGCACTGGATGCGTAAACCTGCATCCAACCTGTGTCCCTCTGGCTCAATGTGTCCTGCTGATCACACCAGATGTTCCACGGAGCCCCCACGGCCCTGTTGGCCACAGCCATAACAATGGGAAGCCTTCCCCCAGCACTCCAGTGAAGAAGCTCGTGCATGTAAAGAAGGCCATGGGACGATGTGGCGGTGAAGCTCCTAACACCCTGAGCCACAGCACCTATGACAACAGCCAAAGCGGATATTTCAGATTCCACCCTTATGAATGTGGCATCAAGCTCTCCACTGGCCACAAACTTGGCTATCTCTTCAACTATGTGGGTTTGAGGAGTTATGGGATACGCAGAGATAACCTCCGGTCTAACAAGCTTAACAGCCCTGCTTATAGCCTCTGAAGAGGTGAGAAGAACTCTCATGCTTCTAGCATATCTCCAGAGAAAGGATTATTCAACAAACTATCTACCCCTTTTAAAGAGTTTCACCTCATTAAAGGGATCAACTAGACCTGAGCTCACCACCCTAGGTGAAGCCCCCAACTGCACCTCAATAAAAAGAACAGGCTCTGCGGAAGAGTAAAAACGCTTTCTAGGAACAACTCTACAGGGACCTCCCCTTAGACAGCGCCCTTTATAAATGCGACCGCTTCCCGTGATAAAAATCACAAGGTGATCCGAGGAAACAGGCACAACAAACGGCTTATGATAGCACTCCTTCCTGCTACAGATATAAAGCCAACCGCTTTCTACTGCTAAGGCATTTAAAGAAAAAGAGAGGAAAAGAAGCAGGAGAAAGACTCTCCTACCTCTTCCTCCACTGGAATCCCCTTCTCGCCTTGTGGCGCCCGTACTTTTTCCTCTCCACAATACGGGCATCCCTTGTAAGCAGTCCAGCCTTCTTCAGCACAGGCCTCAGGCTCTCATCGTAAGCAAGAAGGGCCTTGGCTATACCGTATCTTATGGCATCGGCCTGGCTGGAAACCCCACCACCTTTAACATTCACCTTGATGTCAAACTCCCCAACCTTTCCCACAAGCTCAAGAGGCTCAAAAATGAGCTTTCTCAAGGACTCTCTAGGAACATAGTCTTCAAGACTCCTTTTGTTTATAACAATATTACCCGTACCCGGTTTCATCCAAACCCTAGCTATTGAAGTCTTCCTCTTACCAACACCGTGATATATAACATCCGCCATTACTCAACCCTCTTCTCATTTTTTAACAGCCAGGTATATCCAAAGGCTCAGGCTTCTGAGCCTGATGCGGATGATGCTCGCCAGCGTAAACTTTGAGCTTTTTCAGCATCCTCCTAGCAAGGTTGTTTTTGGGAAGCATCCCCTTAACAGCGTGCCAAATGAGAAATTCGGGCTTTCTCTCAAGCATCTGCTTTGCAGTTCTAGACTTGAGTCCTCCAAGGTACCCTGTGTGCCAGTAGTAGATCTTCTTCTCCCACTTGGCACCGGTGAGCTTAACCTTGTCAGCATTTATCACCACCACGAAATCTCCACAGTCTACATGAGGAGTATAATAAGGCTTGTGCTTGCCCATAAGAATGGTAGCTATTTTGGAAGCAAGCCTTCCCAAAGTCTTGTCCTTTGCATCAACCAAATACCACTTCCTCTCAACCTCTTCCCTCTTAACCATCCGCGTCTTATTCTCCTTATTGCCAAGCATCACACACCATCCCCTCTCAGCTTTTTAAAGCGATGCTGGTATATACGCAACAGCTTCCCCCTTGTCAAGCATCTATCACTTCATACCCAACTTCCACAAAAGATAGGTAGCAATAATTGCCGCTATGACCTTAACGATAATCTCAAAAATCCCCTCAGTAAAGATACCTTTCCATAAAGACTTATCTAAAGGTTCTTCCGTTTTATACTTTTCAAGCTTTTTCCTAGACTTCAACTGCTTCTTGGCGAGCTTATACTTCAACTTCTCCTGCTTTTTCTTAAACTTATCCTCACCCATACCTACCTCAGCTTTTTAAAAAACTCCCTCAAAATACCAGCACATTCATCTTCAAGTATTCCACCCAAGCATTCAGGAACGTGATTCCAAGGAAACTCAAAAGCCTTAATCACGCTTTCCACTGCCCCAAACTTGGGATCCCTAGCACCATAGAAAAGCTTTGCTATCCTCGCCTGGATGATAGCACCACAGCACATAAGGCAAGGCTCAAGGGTAACAAACAAAGAACAGCCCTCAAGCCTCCAATCCCCCAGTCTCTTTACCGCCTCCCTTATGGCCACAATCTCTGCATGGGAAGTGGGATCTTTGGTGCTCTCTTTTAGGTTGTGCCCCTTACCTAAAACCTCCCCCGATGAAGACACCACCACTGCACCAACGGGCACCTCTCCCTTATCAAAGGCCTTTTTCGCCTCCTCAAGGGCCATTTTCATAAAGAACTCAATGTCCATGGGTAAATTCTAAAACAGGTATAAAGTTTTTCTCAATACAGCCGATACTGGAAAGTGCAAGGAGGCCAAAACCCCTACAGGGAGGTGGGACCATGTAGGGGGATGGTCCATGTTTACCATAAATACTAACTACCCCGCCTTATTTGCCGCAGATACCCTTTCAAGAACCCTTGAAGCCCTCAACAAAAGCATAGAGAAGATATCCACTGGAAAAAGAATTAACACTGCATCGGATGCCCCTGGAGAGCTTCTACACCTTGCCCGCTTAAAGGCCCTGTCAATAGGCTGGGAAAGGGCGAAGAGAAACCTTGATGAGGCAGGAGATCTGCTGAACACAGCAGATTACGCCCTTTCAGGGATAAACGGCATCCTATCCCTTGTATACACAATGAGGGATCTCGCCCTTGAAGCCTCCAACAACTCCACCCTTACAAGCGACGAGCTTGAAAGCATACAGCAGGAGATGGCCCTGCTAGTGGATGAGATTGATAGAATATCAAGAACCGTGGAGTACAACACGAAAAAGCTACTTGACGGCTCCATGGCCGGTACTATCACAAGTTCAAGCCCCTACGTTGAGGGATTTGTAACAGGCAAGGTAGAAAACGCCATGCTGGAGTTCAGTAATGCCAGTGCCGCCACAAAGGCCGTAGTGAGGGTAAACCCACCCATCCCAGAGGATCAGAGAATGCCCACATCCCTAGGCGATGCCTACGACTACACAAAAACCCTTGGAGAGGCGGTATTCTCTCCAGACACCACCCAAGCGGCAAGTTACCCCGCAGACTACGACATTATCTTCACTCCGGGCAATCCCGACTACGACTTTATAGTGTATGAAGCCTCCACAGGAAAAACAGTGGGGGAAGGCACATTCGGCCATCCCTTTGTGGTTTCCGACAACAACAACGTATCCATAACCATCTACAGCGGAACCCAAACCATTCAGGAGGGATACAAAGGCATATGGCACGTGGACACAGACCCCACCAAAAATGTGGCCCAGGAAGGCAACCTAGCGGTAAGCGGCTCCATAACCATAGGTAATCTTTCCGATAGGGCGCTTTTGAACGGCGAGCTCTTCATTCAGATAGACTGGGTTAACTCCAAGCTATCCTACAGGGTTGTGGACTCGGAAGGCAACCCCCAGGGAAGCTGGGTATCGGTAGGAGCAACCTTTTACGCCTATGAGGATTCTAAACTAAAAGGCTCATACTTTACCCTCAACATAAACAGCGTAAGAAGCGGATATCAAAACATAGCGGGAAAAGGCGACACATGGAAGATAACCTTCAGAGAGTACGAAGGGCTAACCTCCTCGGGCACAATACTCATAGAGATAGGCGGCGAGGAAAAAAGCGTGAGCTGGAACAGCAATTACACGGTAGATGATCTGGCAAGCGCCATAGTAAACGCGGCGGGAGAATACCTGACCACCACCTACTACAGCTCTGGAGGAACGGAAATACTTGAGCTAGACTCACTGTACACTGGAAGCAAGTACACCCCTCAGATAAGGGACGTAGAGGGCAACCTAGCTCAAGTGCTGGGATTCTACAAAATAAGCGGTACAGGAACCGACGCCACCATAACGATAAACGGCAAAAGCTACGGTCCCCAAAGCTCCAACTTCTTCTACGGCATCATTCCCAACGGTGTGATTGTGCTAAAAAGCGGTGCCAAGAATGAAAGCGGATACATCACGGTTAGAGATCAAAGCCAGATAGTACATGCAGGCCCCAGGCAGGGAAATACCATAACCTTTTACATCCCCCCCATAAACAGCATGATATTGGGCTTCAAGGACCCCGATGGAAACCTACTCATAGATGTAACAAGGCCCAAGGGAGCAGAAAATGCACTCAACATCATTGACAATGCCATAGATATAGTCTCAAGGTACCGTTCCCTCATTGGAGCATTCAGAGATAGATTCCAGAAGGCTTCAGAGCTTGCAGACTGGGAAGATATGGCACTAAAACAGGCCGTATCACACATAGAAGATGCAGACATAGCAGAAGAACTGGTAAAGCTAACCACCTTAGAGATAAAAAGAGATACGGCAGCGGCCATGCTGGCCCACGCAAACCTGCAGCCTGCAAGGGTGTGGCAGTTGCTCTTTGGAATAAAGAGCGAGCAAACTTGATTTTACAGCTAAAAAGCCGTTTAATAAAAACACAGGGAGCAGAGCATGAAAGAGATTATTGAGCTTTTGGCAGACGGAAATACCCAGATCGTGCAGACCCATATATCCATTATCTTTATGAAAGAAGACTTTGTGTTGAAAGTGAAAAAGCCTGTAAACTTTGGTTTCTTGGACTTTTCAACATTAGAGAAAAGAAAGCACTACTGTGAAGAAGAGGTAAGGCTTAACAGAAGACTGTGCCCCGAAGCCTATCTGGGTGTGGTTCCCATAGAAAGGGACGGAAAGGTAATTGAGTGGGCTGTGAAGATGAAAAGGCTCCCTGTAGAAAAAAGCCTGAAGAACCTGATAAAAACCGGTAGAGTACGCCAAGAGGATATTGAAAGGGTGGTAAGTAAAATTGCCGAATTCCACAAACAGGCAGAAACAAACGAAAACATATCATCCTTCGGGAAGGCTCAGAACTTCAGGATAAACACTGACGAAAACTTCCAGCAAACGGAAAGGTTTATAGGAGACACCATAGACCCAGAGGACTTCAACTTCATAAGAGAAAAGACCGAAAAGTTCTACACAAAATACGGACACATACTTGATAAACGGGCAAAGGCAGGGTTTGTAAAAGACTGCCACGGAGACCTCCACACCGAGCACATAGTAGTTGACCAGGACATCTGCATATTTGACTGCATAGAGTTTAATGAAAGGTTTAGATACATTGATATAGCCTGCGATGTGGCGTTTCTTCTCATGGATATGGACTACCTGGGAGTAAAAGATCTATCAAAGCAAGCAGAAAACCTGTACAGAAAAGCCTTCAATGAACCGGAGCTAGAGCTACTCATACCATTCTTCAAAAGCTACAGAGCCTACGTTAGAGGGAAAGTGAACAGCCTCATGAGCAAAGACCCTCTGTTCTCTGAAGAAGAAAGGCAGAAAAGGGCTGAAGAAGCAAAAAAATACTTCAAACTTGCCAAAAGCTATCTGGAGCAACTGGAGTGATAATCGTTTTGTTTGGTCTTCCTGGATGTGGAAAAAGCACGGTGGCCTCTCACCTCTCCAAAAGACTGAACGCCGAGGTGATAAATTCGGATTTGGTAAGAAAGCGGCTCGCAGGCATCTCTCCACTAGAAAAGGTCCAGGACAGATTTGAAAAGGGCATATACAGCCCGTCCATGACGGAAAAGGTCTACTCCACAATGGTGGAAACCGCTATTAAAAAGGCCTCTTCAGGAAAAACGGTGATACTTGACGCAACATTCAAAAGCAAAAAGCACAGAGATGCATTGAAAAAGCTGGCGAAAGGAAAGGGGATAAATATAGCCTTCTTCTTTCTGCAGGCACCAGAGGAGGTAATAAAGGAAAGGTTAGAAAGAAGAAAAAAAGAAAAAAATCCTTCAGATGCAGACTGGAATATCTATCTCAAAATGAAGGCATCTTTTGACCCACCCGAGGATGCCTTTATAATAGATGCAAACAGAGATGCAGAATCTATAGCTTGCGAGATTGAAAAAATCATAAAGGAGGATAAAGCAGAATGAGGTATAAGAAGATACTGGCAGCCATTGACTTCTCAAAAGGCATGACAGAAGAAGTGCTTAATACCTCTGCCCTTTTAGCAAAGTGTTCCGGTGCAGAACTTTTTGTCATATACGTTGTAGAAAAAGAACTACCCATGCTTATAGCAGAAGGTATAATAGTCCCCGCTCCTGATCTTGAAACCATAGACAATATATTTGAAAAGCTGGAAAGAAAATCCCTTAAAAAACTTGAAGAGACTCTGGCAAAACTTGAAGAGGAACACAACATCAAGGCAAAGCCCATTGTTGAGACAGGAGAGGCATTTGATACTATTTTATCC
>JALVZS010000073.1:536-1874 GCA_027022065.1 bacterium | reverse complement strand
TTATCCACGGCCGAAGAGCTTAAAGCAGATCTAATAGTGGTAGGCGCTCACAGCAAAAGCGGTATTGAAAGGCTGCTATTAGGAAGCGTATCTGAAAAGGTTGCGAGAAAGGCAAAAATAGATGTACTCATTGTAAGAGCAAAGAAAAAGGAGGGGGAATAAATGAACCAGAGAATAAAGAACCAGATACTAAGAGCACTTAAAAAAGAACCTCAAACCTTCTGGGAACTCATAAACAAACAGGACTACCACATCGTTGAATTCCTTGAGGCTATAAAGCAACTCCTCAACGAAGGTCTAATAAGCTATCAAAACCACAGGTTTTATCTAGCAAAGGACTTGGAGGTTCAACCTCTAAAAGAAACCAAATGCGGCACCTGTGAGGTAGGCATTGAGATAAAAGGCTACTTTAAAGAGATACTTGATGAGTTCATCAAAGTTACCAGAAACAGGCCTCTTCCCACAAGCAAATACGATCAGGGATTCATAAGGCCCATAGACACCATAAAGAGGCTGGCATTCATGTATCAAAGGGGAGACATAGAGAACATGGACATATTCATCCTCGGTGACGATGACCTCCTAAGCATAGCCATAGCCCTAACGGGCATGGCAAAGAGCATCACCGTGGTAGAGATAGACGAGAGAATAAACCACTTCATCACAGATTTCTGCGAAAAAAGAGGGATAAACAATGTGAATGTAAAAAGATACAATGTCATTGAAGAGCTACCCGAAGAAGCCAAAGGAAGGTTTGATGTATTCGTAACAGATCCTGTTGAAACCTACACAGGTCTCTTCCTTTTCATAGGAAGGTGCATTGAAGCTTTAAAAGGAAAAGGATCTGCAGGATACATGGGCTTCACCCACCTGGAAGCCTCACTGCTTAAATGGTGGAAGTTCCAGAAGTTCATTCTAGACAGCAACTTGGTGATAACAGACATAGTAAGGGACTACACCTACTACCCCGAATCAGAAAACCAGTGGAGGCACTTCTACGAAACCTATGAAGTGATGAGGCAGTTTGACCTTCCCATCCCCACCGTTGACTGGTACCGTTCGTCCTTTGTTAGGTTTGAAGCCATTGACGACATAAAGGTGCAGCCTGTTCCCAAGCCTGCCGATCTGAGAGACCTTTACTTTGACGAAGAATCCTGGGCAACACCAGAGCCCAAAGACGACAGATAAACAAAAAAGAGGGGGCGGGTGCCCCCTCTTCTAACTAAGCCACAGCCATAAGGACAAGCTCTGAAACATCCATAATTTTTAAGCTATGCTGGGATAGATTTAAAGCATCAGAAAGCATCCTATAGCATATAGGGCAAGCCACGATAAGGA
>JALVZS010000073.1:0-526 GCA_027022065.1 bacterium | reverse complement strand
AAGCTGTGGCATGAATTAAAAAGAAGCTTTTGGTGGTCTAAAAATTGGGTACCACTTCAATATAGGGCAAGCCACGATAAGGACATCAGCTTCCGTATTTACGGCTTCTTCCACCCTAGCATACGCAGGACTCCGATATCCCGCTCCCAATATATCCGTGAAAAAGTTTCCTCCTCCCCCTCCACAGCAAAAGGCGTTTCTCTTGGTGCGATCCATTTCCACAAGTTCAACTCCAGGTATAGCTTTAATAATGGCCCTAACTGTATTAAAGTCCCCGTTGTGTCTACCTAAATAGCATGGGTCATGATAAGTTACCTTCAAATTCAGGGCTTTCAGATCCAGTCCTTTGATAAATTGCAACAGTATATGAGTATAGTGGAACACCTCAAAGTTACCCCCCAGGGAGGGATAAAAGTTTTTAAAAGAATTATAAGCATGAGGAGACAAGGTATACTGCTTCCCTATAGAATGGGACATAAACTTAGTATAGTAAGACTAATATAGGAGGGGAGCATGGGTACCAGGA
>JALVZS010000072.1 GCA_027022065.1 bacterium | reverse complement strand
GTATATCAGGTGTCCTGGACAACGGCAATCGGACGAGCCAAAGCCTTTAACTACACGCCCAGCAATTTCGGCTCTTCTCGCAATTTCGCACTCTGCAGCCTCTGATGAAAAGAGGTAAACCTTCAAAAATTGGCAGTGGGAAGAAGTGGTAATATCATCTATATGCCACCTTACTTTCTTGTTTCTTTTCAGGTGCCTTGCTATGCGGGCGCTTCTTTTGGACATGGCGCTTCCCACATACAGATACAACCCAGGAGAAAGCCTCCACTCAAAGCGGGATCTCTTCACAATCAAGCCCTTTTTGAGTTCAAAAAGGATAGCGTATCTTCCTTTATCAACTTCCACGCCCTTTCATCCGCCGGAGCGAGTCTGTAGTTTGAAACCTCCTCTACATCAGCCAAAGCTACATCATCGCAGTCCAAGGCCTTAGGAATCTCCTTGGATTCTGCCAGCACAAAATGAAGCCTCACAAGCCTTTCTGGATACTGGTGCTCAACAACAGCTATTTCTCTTACAGGAACCACCTCTATCCCTAGCTCCTCATCTATTTCCCTTACCAGGGCTGCCTCAGGCGTTTCTCCATCTTCTATCTTTCCTCCTGGGAACTCCCAAAAGCCTCCCATATGATCCTCTTTCTTCCTCTTGGCAAGGACAAGCTTTCCATTTACCACAATTACCCCTGCTACCACCTCAAGGTGTTGCATCCCTGCTTTCCCCTGCCTTATATTAGGATTGCCATGGAAAAGTTCGTCCATGCTCCCGTGCTCCTTGATGAGGTTATATCCTTTCTGCTGCCTTATCAAGACGGAATAGTTGTGGATGCTACAGTGGGAGAAGGAGGACATGCCGAAGAGATACTAAAAAGGGTCAAGCCTTCACTGCTTGTGGCTTTAGACAGAGACATAGAAATACTCTCTATAGCCAGAGAAAGGCTTTCCAGTTATTCAAACATCGTTTATATATATGGAAATTACTCTCAGCTTCCTGAACTTTTGGCCAAGGAGGGTATAGAAAGGGTAGATGCAATACTCATGGATCTGGGGATCTCTTCCTATCACTTGGAGGATTCCGAGAGAGGCTTTTCCTTTCAAAATCCAGGGCCTTTGGACATGAGACTTGACAGAGTGGGGTCTCGGCTTACCGCTTTTGAGGTGGTCAACGAGTACTCCGAGAAGAAGCTCACCACAATTATAAAGGAGTACGGAGAGGAACCCTGGGCCAAAAAAATAGCAAGGAGGATAGTTGAGGCTAGAAAGGAAAAGAAGATAAGCAGGACGGACGAGCTTGCAAAAATAGTGGCCTCTGCCATTCCCAGGCGATTCTGGCCCAAAAAGATCCATCCTGCAACCAGAACCTTTCAAGCGATCAGGATAGAGGTTAATGACGAGTTAAACCACCTGAAAATCGCTTTGAAGAATGCATTTTCTATTCTTAATCCAGGAGGGAGAATCGTAGTTATATCCTTCCATTCCCTTGAGGACAGAATTGTCAAACACACGTTTAGGGCGCTTAAGAAAAAGGGTGGAATTATACTGACCAAAAAGCCCATAGTGCCCATGGATGAAGAAATCACTGAAAATCCCAGGGCCAGAAGTGCCAAAATGAGGGTGTTGGAGAAGGCAGCAGGTGAAGGTTAAAGAGCTTTTAAAGGGCGTACCTGGGCGCCTTGTAAATGGAAGCTGGGAACAGGAAATAAGGGGGCTTACCTGTAATTCAAAAGAGTGTCAGAGGGAATATGCATTCTTTGCCATAAGAGGAGAGAATTTAGATGGACACGCATTTATATATGAGGCGGTATCAAGGGGAGCTACACTGGTTGTTGCAGAAAGAGATTTACCTGTTGAAGCAGCCCTCTTTGTAACAAATGATACAAAAAAGGCTGCCTACATTGCTTTAAGGAACTTCTATGGATCTCCAGATGAAGCGCTATACAAGGTGGCCATCACAGGAACGAACGGAAAAACCACAACAGCATACTTGGTGCATCAAGGCTGGAAAAGCCTCGGGGAGAATGCCTGCCTCTTAAGCACCGTGGAGTACATTGTGGGAATCTCCAGATCAAAGCCTAAGAACACCACACCAGGCATATTTGAACTTTTTGAGACACTTAACAAAGCAAAAAAGGAGAAGTGCTCCCATCTGGTAATGGAAGCTTCATCCCATGCTCTAAAGCAGGGAAGGCTGGGGGACATTACATTTGAGGTTGCTGTTTTCACCAATCTATCCAGAGATCATCTGGACTACCACAGGGATATGGAAGACTACTTTGAGTCAAAACTTCTTCTATTCACCGAACACCTCAAAGGATATGGAATAGTAAACAGAGACGATCCAAGAAGCGGAAGTTTCCAAAAATTAGCAAAACCTTTGATATTTTATGGTATCAAAAGTGGAGAGGTGAAAGGAAGAATAATTGAGGCAAGCGTTGAAGGTATGAAGATAGAAATTGATGGAAAAAAGAGCTTTACCAGCCTTGTGGGAAGGCACAATTTGTACAACGTACTTGCAGCTTACTGTGTTTTTAAAGTAGAGGGACATGAAAAAGAGTTTTTAGAAGCCCTTCCCTATATGAAGGGACCACCGGGAAGACTTGAGAGGTTTTCAAAGGATGGCGTTACTGTGTTTGTGGACTATGCTCACACCCCAGATGCTCTGGAGGCTGTCATAAGCAGTGTCAAGCCTTTGGTAAGAGGAAAGCTCATAGTGGTATTTGGATGCGGTGGAGACAGAGACAGGGGTAAGAGGCCCTTAATGGGCAGTATTGTGACCGAGCTTGCAGACTTGGCTATAATAACATCGGACAATCCGAGAAGTGAAGAACCCGAAAGGATAGTTGAGGATATATTAAAGGGAATAAATAAGAAAAATTTTAGGGTTGTTATTGACAGAAAGCAGGCCATATTTGAGGCAATCCACACGTCAGCCCCTGGAGATGCCGTGATAGTGGCGGGGAAAGGCCATGAAGACTACCAGATAGTAAAGGATAGAGTCCTTCCATTTGACGATAGAGAAGTGGTTAAGGAGGCATTGGGGCTTGACAGTTCTTGAGCTGTTCAAGGGTATTGGAAGACCTGTGAATATTAAAGATGCTCCCTTCAAAGGAGCTACGGTGGACTCTAGAGGGGATTGTAAGGATAAAGTCTTTTTCGCCTTAAAGGGCAGTAGGTTTGACGGGCACATGTTTGCTAAGGAAGCGGTGAGGAAAGGGGCGGTGTGTACAGTGGTGGAAAGGCCCGTGGGAGATATTCCACAGATAGTTGTAGGAAGTACTTTAAGAGCACTGGGAGAAATTGCCAAAAGGAGAATAAAAGCCATATCTTCCCGCACATTCTGCATAACGGGATCCGCTGGCAAGACCACCACCAAGGAGATGCTGTTTTTGATACTTTCAGAGGCCTATAAATGCGGAAAAACTGTGGAAAACCAGAATAATCTGATTGGAGTGCCGCTGAACATCCTTAACACTCCTGAAAAT
>JALVZS010000071.1:10435-11172 GCA_027022065.1 bacterium | reverse complement strand
CATGATAAAGAGGAGGGGTCTTATCAAGAAGAGGGTTATTCTCTTCAATATCTTTTTGCCTACCATGGTTATTGGATCTGGAGGCTCTGCTGGTAGGGAAGGGCCCATAGCCTCTCTTGGAGCTGCCGTGGGCTCTCTGGTTGGTCAGGTTATTAAAGCCCATCCTTCAAGGATGAAGGTGCTTGTCGCCGCTGGAGCAGGGGCTGCCATAGCCGCTGCGTTTGATGCACCCATTGCAGGGATGATGTTTGCTCTTGAAATCATACTTCTTGGAAACTTTGATGTGGAGCACTTTCCCCCACTGGTTGTGGCAGTTGGCTCTGCCGTTGTGGTTACAGAGGCTCTTTACGGTAGAGAGGTCACTTTTCACATTCCCAAGTTTTCACTGGTGAATCCGTGGATTGAGGTACCCTTATACGCCCTTTTGGGCGTGGTTATAGGGCTTGCAGGGGTTCTATTCATAAAGCTCTACTTCTTCATTGAAGACAGATTTGAAGGGCTTAAGTTCCCCCTTTATAGCAAACTGATATTGGGAGCGCTTTTTACAGGCTTTCTAGGTGTTTTCTTCCCGCAAGTTTTGGGAAATGGTTATAATTACGTAGAAGAGGCCCTCAAAGGAGCCTATCCTTTCTACATTATGGGCATTTTGGGATTGATGAAGATGCTCGCCACTTCTCTAACCATAGGTTCTGGTAACCCTGGAGGTCTCTTCGCCCCCGGCTTTTTCATAGGGGCAA
>JALVZS010000071.1:0-10425 GCA_027022065.1 bacterium | reverse complement strand
CTTTTATCCTACATATTTCCCTTCCACATAGCCAACCCTGGTGCCTATGCGTCTGTTGGGATAGGTGCATTCATAGCAGCCACCTATCACGCCCCTATGACCTCCATATTCCTGCTTTTTGAGATGACAAAGGACTACACTATCATCATACCTGCCCTTTTCTCCTGCATAACAGCCAGTATGCTGGCGGAGTGGTTGTTCCCGTACACCATGGATACCTATGCCCTTCACAAGATAGGTATAGAGGTCCACCATGGTGCGGAAAGGGAAATTCTAGAAACTCTAAAGGTTAAAGATGCGATGAGCACCGATTACGATAAGGTATGGGAAGGGATGAGCTTGAAAGAGCTTAAGGACTACTTCAGCAAGATGGCTCGCCACACAGACTTCTTTGTTGTGGATTCGGAGGGAAGGCTTGTGGGGGTTATTCCCTTCAACATTTTGAAAAATGCGGTATTTGCCGAGGACGAGCTTCACAACATCCTTCTGGCCAAGGATATCGCCGTTGATGCTCCCACCGTGAGTCTTGATGAGCCTCTGTCAAAGGCCATTGAAAAGATAGGCAAAAAGCGCATAGATCACCTGCCTGTTGTGGATGAAGAGGGACGCCTTGTCGGGATGCTCAGTAGAAAGTGCGTGGTGGATGCCTACAACAGGGAGGCCATGAGGAGAAGAGGTGAGGGCTAGAGCTTCCATCTTGGAGGATCTCACTCCTTCCCAGAGGGAAGCAGTTACCATACTGGAAGGGCCAGTTTTGGTGCTCGCAGGGGCAGGCTCTGGCAAGACCAGAGTTATAACCTATAGAACAGCTTATCTTATGGATAATGGCGTGGAAGGCCACAGGATCCTCTGCCTTACATTCACCAACAAAGCAGCAGGGGAGATGAGGGACAGGGTTATATCCCTTTTGGGACTGGGTGCATCAAGGGGAGTGGGAGTTCCTTTCATGTCCACCTTTCACTCCTTCTGTCTTTGGGCGTTGAGGCGTTTTGCCGATCGTTTGGGCTACAGCTTGGATTTTGCAGTGATAGACGAAACGGATCAGATTGGGGTGGTAAAGGAGGTTTTGAAAGAGCTGGACTTGGACCCTAAAAGGTTTTCCCCAAAGGCCCTTCTCTCGGTAATATCCAGTGTCAAGATGAGTGGAAATCCGGATGTGCTTAAGCAATCTCCCATGGCAGATGTTCTAATGCAAATCTACAAAAGATACATTGAATACACCAGGAAATACAACCTTATGGACTTTGACGACCTCCTACTTAATACGCTGAGGCTTCTTGAAGAGGACAAAGTGGCAAGAAGCTTTCTTCAGAACCGCTTTTCCCATGTGATGGTGGACGAGTATCAGGATACCAACAGGGTCCAGTATATGCTGATAAAGAGGTTGGTTGAGCCTCATGAGAACATCTTTGTGGTTGGGGATGATGATCAGAGCATATATTCCTGGAGGGGAGCAGATATAAGAAATATCCTTGATTTTGAGCAGGACTTTCCCAGTGCAAAGGTCATAAAGCTTGAGGAGAACTTCCGCTCAACGTCTGTAATTCTTGATGCTGCCTGGCATGTGGTTAAAAACAACACCTTAAGAAAGGAAAAGAGGCTTCGTGCTGTTAGAAAAGGAGGAGAAAAGGTAAGGCTGTATGTGGCTAAGGACGAGAGGGATGAGGCAAGGTTTGTAGTAAGCGAAATAAAAAGGCTGGGAAGGCCCTATAATCACTATGCGGTGTTTTACAGAACAAATGCCCAGTCCCGCCCCTTTGAGGAGGAACTGGTCGCTGCTGGAATACCTTATGTAGTTGTAGGGGGCTTAAGATTTTACGAGAGAAAGGAGATCAAAGATATACTTGCCTATCTAAGGCTCATAAGGAATCCTGACGATGCAGTTTCCTTCAAGAGGATAGTAAACGTCCCTTCAAGGGGCATAGGAGCTAGAACGGTTGAGAAGATATTTAACCTTATTGATGAGCTAAAAGTTCCCCTATGGCAGGGGCTGAAGCTCATTGTTGGAAAGGGCCTTCTGCCTTCCGGTCCAAGGCTGAGGCTCTCCAAGTTTATATCCCTTGTAGAGGAGCTTAGAGGTATGATGGACCTCATGCCCCTTTCCGAGTTTGTAAGCGCTGTTATAGAGAGAACAGGCTACATGGCTATGCTGGAGGCTGAGGGAACCCACGAGGCACAGGGCAGAATGGAAAACCTTCAAGAACTGATCAATGTGGCTTCTGAATACGACGATGAAGAAGATGCCCTTTCCCTCTTCCTTGACAGAAGTACCCTGACCACGGACATAGATGAGACCAAGGAGGAGGATGCCGTCACGCTTATGACGCTTCACTCCGCTAAAGGCCTGGAGTTTCCTGTGGTTTTCATGGTGGGTATGGAAGACGGACTTCTCCCACACTACAGAAACACAGAAAGCCCCTTTTACCTTGAGGAGGAGAGAAGACTATGCTACGTGGGAATGACCCGTGCGAAGGAGCTTCTTTACCTAACAAGGGCAGAGGAAAGGAAGTACTATGGAGTGACCAAGAAGTTTAGGCCCTCCCCGTTTCTTGATGAAATACCCCGGGATCTCATTGAGGATCTTTCTAAAAGAGAAACCTTGGAAACTCCAGATGGCCCTTCTTCAGAAGATGCTCCTTTCTCTAAGGGGGATCTTGTTATTCACCCCCGATTTGGCAAGGGGCTTGTTATCGGTGTTTCCAAAGGAGCTTCTTTCTTGAAGGTAAAAGTGAGATTCTATAAATATGGTGTTAAGGTTATGGCTCACACAAGCCTTAAAAAGGTGGGGTGAAGGATGGCTATATCTAGAGAAGAGGTGCTTTACATTGCTAGGCTGGCGAGGCTGGAGTTTGATGAGGAAAAGGTGGAGGAGTTTACCCATCAACTTGGTAGGGTGTTGGACTACATAAACAAGTTGAAAGAGCTGGATGTAAGTAATGTGGAACCCACCTATCATGTTCTTGACATGGTTTCTGTGATGAGGGAGGACGAGGTTAAAGAGAGCCTTTCACAGGAAGAGGCCCTTTCTAATGCCCCAGATCCCAAGGACGGTTTCTTCAGAGTTCCCAAGATCATAGAAACCAGCTAAAGAAAGGAGTTCTTCCATGCCCGAGCAGTTGAACATATCAAGGGTGGAGTCTGTGAGCATAGAAGAAGAGATGAAAAGCGCCTACCTAGATTACGCCATGAGCGTAATCATAGGTAGGGCACTTCCCGACGCAAGAGACGGTTTGAAACCGGTCCAGAGAAGAATCCTCTACGCTATGGGGGAACTGGGGCTTTACCACAACAAGCCCTATAAGAAGTGCGCAAGGGTTGTGGGAGAGGTTTTAGGTAAATACCATCCCCACGGCGATGCCCCTGTGTATGAAGCCCTCGTCCGCATGGCCCAGGACTTTGTAATGAGGTATCCCCTCATAGATGGTCAGGGAAACTTCGGCTCTCTGGATGGGGATCCCCCTGCCGCTATGAGATACACAGAGGCCAGGCTCTCCCGCATAGCGGAGGAGTTCCTCAGGGACATAGATAAAAACACAGTGGATTTTTCCCCCAACTTTGACGGATCGTTCATGGAGCCAACTGTTTTGCCCACCAGAGTTCCTAACCTTTTAATAAACGGCGCCTCCGGTATAGCTGTGGGGATGGCTACAAGTATTCCACCCCACAACCTTGGGGAGGTTGTGGATGCCTGTATCTATCTTTTGGAAAACAGAGACGCCACTGTAAGGGAACTAATGAACTTCATAAAGGGACCAGATTTTCCCACAGGGGGCGTTATTGTAGGAAAAGACGAGTTGGTAAAGGCCTATGAAACGGGAAGGGGTAACATAAAGGTCAGGGGAGTTGTTGAATTAGAGCAAAAAGGGAAAAAAACGGCCCTTGTCATAAAGGAGATTCCTTATCAGGTGAACAAGGCCTCACTTGTGGAGAAGATCTCACACCTTGCAGAGGAGGGAAGGCTCGGAAGTGTAGCCGCCATAAGGGATGAGTCCAACAGGGAGGGGATAAGGGTTGTCATTGAGCTTAAAGGAGGAGAAGACCCTGAACTTGTTAAGAGGAAGCTGTTTAAGTACACACAGCTTGAAACAGGGTTTGGCATAATACTTCTTGCTATACACAACATGGAACCACGCCTTCTCAACCTTAAGGAAGCCTTAGATATATTCCTTGAACACAGGCAGGAGGTTGTCCTAAGAAGAACCCGCTTTGACTTGGACAAGGCCCTTGAGAGGGAGCACATCCTTGAAGGTTTAAAAGTGGCTTTGGACAACTTGGATGAGGTTATTGAAACCATAAGAAGCTCCAGGGAGCCTGCAGAGGCAAAGGAAAGACTGATGGAGGACTTTGGTCTTACCGAAAAGCAGGCACAGGCTATTTTAGACATGAAGCTACAGCGCCTGACAGGACTTGAGAGGGAAAGGGTTGAAAGCGAGCTACAGGAGATCAAGCTCCTAATAAAGGATCTGCAGGAGATTCTCACCAGCGAGGAGAGGCTTAAATATGAGATAAAAAAGGAACTTCTAGAGATAAAAGAAAAATACGGGGATTCCAGAAGAACCAGGTTCCAGGAGGTGGTGGAGGAGTATGAGCCCATTGACATGATAAAAGAGGAGCAGGTGCTCCTCACCGTTACCCACAAAGGATACATAAAGAGGGTGCCTCTTAAAGAGTACGCAGGGCAGAGAAGGGGAGGTAAAGGCAAGAAAGCCTTAGAAATGAAGGGTGATGATTTTGTTGAACACATGTATGTCTCCTCCACCCATGACACACTGGTGATATTCACCAACCGCGGCAGAGCATACGGAATAAAGGTCTATGAGGTGCCTGAGGCTTCAAGACAGGCAAGGGGCAAACCTGTGGAGCACTTCTTAAAGTTTGAAGAGGGGGAGAAAATAGCTGCTATAACGCACGTTTCTGAAAAGTTCTCGGGCAGCTTTCTTATAGTGACCAAAAAGGGAGTTATTAAAAGAACACCAGTAAAAGAGTTTGCCAATGCAAGAAAGGTGGGAGTTATTGCCATAAACCTTTCCCCTGATGATGAACTGGTATCTGTAGCCCTGGTGGATGGAGGCACCCACGTAATAATAGGCACAAAAGAGGCAAAAGCGGTCCTCTTCAAGGTGGATGAGGTCAGGAACACGGGTAGGAACGCCAGGGGAGTTAAAGGGGTAAGACTGAGAGAAGGCGATGAAGTTGTGGGCATGGATGTGGTAAGTGCTGGAAGCTATGTCCTAACCGTTACTGAAAAGGGTTACGGCAAGAAAACCCCTGTTGAGGAGTTCAGGGTTACAGGAAGGGGCGCTCAAGGTGTCATAGCCCATGGCATTTCAAAAAAGACAGGCCTTCTAGTGGACATAATGGCCACCTCAGATGAAGAGGACATCATGATAATAACAAAGGACGGAATGGTGATAAGAATAAGCTCAAAGGACATTCCTGTTTACAGCAGAGCAGCCTCTGGTGTTAAGCTGGTGCAGACAGAATCAGAGGTGGCCGTAGTATGCAGAGCTCCCAATGGAGAGTAGCATAATAAAAAAGCACTCTTTTGATAGATCGTTCTTAAAAAGGGGAGTTATATGCGGGATAGACGAAGCCGGGAGGGGATGTATAGCGGGGCCTGTGGTGGCAGCGGCAGTTGCCTTTGACATTGAAAGGCTACCCTTCATATCCGTGGATGACTCTAAAAAGCTTTCCCCAGAGAATAGAGAAGAGCTCTTTCAGAAGATCCTTAAAGCCTGTGTGTGCTGGGGTGTTGGTGCCGTTGGACCTGGGAATATTGATCGCTTAAACATAAGAGAAGCTGCAAAATTAGCCATGGAGAGGGCCTATAGGGTGCTTTCCCTTAAAGGATGCAGACCATCCTTGGTCCTTGTGGATGGCAACATGCCTATTTCAATAGATGTTGCCTCAAGGTGTATAGTTAAGGGAGATGGGCTGAGCTTTTCCATAGGGGCGGCATCTATAGTTGCAAAGGTTATAAGGGATAGAATAATGAGCAGATATCACAAACTATTTCCCCATTACGGCTTTGCTTCTAACAAAGGCTATCCAACCCCTTTCCACAAAAGGGCAGTGGCTCAGTGGGGACCTTCAGCCATTCACAGACTAAGCTTTAGGCCGTTTAATGAAAAGAAGAAAGGGAAAGATAGCTGAGGATCTAGCCTGTAAGGCGCTTGAAGATAGAGGCTTCACAGTGGTTGAGAGAAACTTCAACACCCGCTTTGGAGAAATAGATATAGTGGCGTTAAAAAACGGTATATACTACTTCGTTGAGGTGAGGAGCATTTCCTCGGACATGTTTTCAAGTCCTGCGGAAACCTTAAGTGCAAGAAAGCTGGAAAGGTTCAGAAAAGCACTTTACATATACATAAGAAAACACAGAATCAAAAGATACAGAACGCTATTTATAGGACTGGACTTAAGGCAAAAAGACCCCAGATCTACCTTCATCTATGACTTTCTTGAAGAGTAAGGACAAGCTCTTCATACTGCTTTTGCATCCTCTCTATTGAAAACCTCCTGCTTGCCCTTTTTGCATTAGCCTCCATAATCCTCCTTAAACACGGATTAAGCAAAAGAAAAATCATCACTTTTGCAAGTTCTTTGGTGTCTCCAGGTTTTATGGTAACTCCTGTTTTTCCATCAGCCACAATCTCATCAACAGCTCCTACCCTATGTGCCAGAACGGGGATTCCTACATGCATAGCTTCAATGGCAACCCTGCTTGAGCCTTCTGAGTCTATTGAGGTTAAGCATATAAGTAGCGCATCCCCGTAGAGATATCTCAAGCTTTCTGTGACATCGCTAAGATTCCGATCCAAACCATAACTTTCTATAAAAAGTCTAAGCTTCTCAAATAGTTTTTCATCCTTTATTCTACCTACGATTTCTGCCTTCACCTTTACTTTATCTGATACCAATCTGAAGGCATCTGCAAAAAAGAATAGCCCCTTAACTTTGGCGTACCTGGATATGTTCTTTACAATATGTGGCTTTCTCTTTAGTTTTTCAGCAGGATCAAATGCATCGTAAAAAACCCTTGTCTTCTCTATCCAGGAGAAGTTCATTTTACCCTTAACTGCAAAGGATGAAGCTAAAGCCACATCCACAAAGCGGGATTGAAGCTTATCCTTTATGGGAAGGGGAATGTGTCGGCTTCTTATAAAGATTATTCCAGGATTTATAAGCTTTACAAGAAGGGCCAACCTTCCATCTGGTGACGAGTGGGCATGAATCACATCTATGTTCTGCTTCTTTACTAAGCGGGTAATCTTAACGAGATCCCACGCCATTTTAATGGGATTAAAGGAGGAGCTCATCTTTATATCGGTTAGAACTTCTACCCCAGTTCCCTCAAGTCTTTTTCTGGTGCTACTTTTAGAGTAACATGCCATCCAAACCTTATGCCCAGCCTTTTTAAGGGCTAAACTTAAGGTGGCAACACTTGCCCCTGTCCCTCCCCTTCCTCTAACCGCCGCGAGCTGGAGGATGTTCATAGGTTAGAAAAGATAAAAGAAAAGGGGGGATGGAGCAACCATCCCCCTTAAGGAAAGGGTTATTCAGAAATGCGAATAGTGGGATACTTGTTTTCCTTATCCCACTGCTTAAGGATTCTCCTTAAGAGCTTTCCTGTGGGCGTTACGGGAAGCTGATCACAGAAGCAGACCGCCCTGGGCAGCTTATAAACTGCAATGTACTCCTTACAGGATTCAACTATCTCTCTTGCAAGCTGCTCAGAAGGCTCATAGCCCTCTGCAAGGATTATATACGCCTTAGTAATCTCACCACGCACAGGATCAGGTGATCCTATAACACCAGCATCCTTAACAGCAGGATGTTTCTTGAGTGCCTCCTCAACCTCACCTGGTCCGATCCTGTATCCTGAGCTCTTTATCATGTCGGACTCTCTGGACACGAAGAAGATGTAGCCGTCCTCATCCATGTAAACCGCATCACCCAACCTTATGCGGCCATTCTGAACAGCTTTTTTCTGCTCCTCATAGAGCCTGTTGTTATCCTCATAGGGCTTCCAATAAAGAGGCCCTGTAGGTCCAATAACAGTTAGCTTTCCTATCTCGCCGGGTTTGCACTCATTACCGTTTTCATCCAGCACCTTTATGTCATAACCAGGAATGGGTATTCCTATGGATCCCGGCTTGGGCTTCATGTTCACCGCATTGGATGTGATGAGGTGAACCATCTCCGTGGCACCCAGTCCTTCGTATATGGGAAGGCCCGTTTTGTCCATCCAAGCCTTGTAGGTTTCCACTCCTAGGGCATCTCCACCGCTAGTGCACATCCTCAAGGAGCTTATGTCGTATTTGTCAAAGTTTTCAAACTGAAGCAGTCTTCTATAGGCCGTGGGCAAACCTGTAAGCACAGTGACCTTGTTCTTTTCAATCATCTCCATTAGGCCTTCAGGAGTGAACCTTCCCATCATGGATATAGTGGCTCCACCGAACCATGGTATAATAGCAAATGTTCCGTATCCTGCCGCGAAGGAAACAGGAGCAGATCCACCAAGAACATCGCCCACCACCAGGCGCCACACATACTTGTTAACCAGATATGCAGAGGCTATCACTTCCCTTACAAAGTGGGCCACACCTTTGGGGAAACCTGTGGTTCCAGATGTATACAGAATAACGCCTATATCGGTAAGGGAGACATCCTCGCAAACCCTTGAGTTGCTTCCCTTCTCAATGAGGTCGTTGAAGTAAAGCAGTCCTTTGCTTCTCACCTCGTCGGGAGGTCCACCCACCACAATGAAGTTTTTGGTGTGCTGAAGCTTGTCCTTTGCCTTCATCGCCTCTTCAAGAAGCGGATAGCTGACAAAGGCAAACTTGGCCTCAGCGTTGTTGAACACATATGCTATCTCATCTTTGGACCAGAGAGGGCTTGTGGGAACAGGTATAGCTCCTATCTTCTGAAGGGCAAAGTTGGCCACAATGGCCTCAATGGAGTTTACCATTCTGAGCGTTACTCTGTCCTGTTTTTCAACACCAAGATCTATGAGTGCGTTGGCCAGTCTGTTTGCCATTTCATAAACTTCGCCGAATGTTACAGATTTGTCTCCGCAATAAATAGCCACCTGGTTCTCCAGCCCAGCCCTTATGTGTCTGTCCAACAGCAAATCCGCCAGATTGGTGGGCTCTTTTAAAAAGGGTTTCAACTCATCAGGATAACTATAATTAGGCCACAGCTCCTGAGGTGGTAGATAATTCTCAGGTATCTTCGCCATGACTGCCCTCCCTAAGCTTTTGTATTTTAAACTTCTAGTTTAATAGAGACACAAAACTGCGGAATAGTCAATAACTAGCGTTGACTTAGACCTTCAAAGATGCCATTTTTACCTTGGAGGGTGTTATGAAAGCGGTTGAGCTTATAGCTCCCTGCGCCGTTTTTAGCGATTTAAAACAGGTTTTGTCTTTGCCTATAGAGGCGGTTTACATAGGCGTTTCAGGCTGGTCCAGAGCCAATAGGGGAAATGAATTCAACCTATCAGAGCTATCTGAGGCAGTTGATATAGCCCACAGCATGGGCAAGAGGCTGTATCTTTCCTTTAACCTCATGCCTTCTCCATTTGAGGCAAAAGCTGCATTGAAGGTGCTGGATGCCGCATTTGAAGCAGGCGTAGATGCTGTAATAGCTTCCGATCCCGGCATAATAAAGTATGTGGTTGCCTCAGGGGTTGAAGCTCATGCCAGTCTGGGTACTGCTTCTGTAAACATCTGGGATGTGCTCTTCTATGGAAGCCTAGGTGCCTCAAGGGTGGTTCTTTCCCCTAATCTGACTCTCTCAGAGATAGAAAAGATAAAGTTAGAGGCGGAAAAAGAAGGTATTGAGCTAGAGGTAATGGTAAGGGGTGTTAAGTGCATAATGACGTATCTGGGAATATGCAGATTGAGCTCCTTTTTTGATATGCTTATTACCAACTCTGGCATAAGGTCCTTAATGTGGGAGGGAAGCGCTAAAAGAAGTGGTGTGTGCTTCAGGCCGTGTGCACAAGAGTGGTTCACGGACAGGGAGAGCTTCTTTTCTCTTGCCCCTTTAAATAATTTTGAGATATATTCAGTAGAAGAGGTGGTAAATTTAGGTGTGAAGAACATAAAGATAGGAGGCAGAGGAATGCCGTTTCCTCTGCTTAAGGGAATTGTAGAAAAATTGAGACTAAGGATAATGGAGAGCGCAGGTGAAAGGGGAGTTTAAGATAGTAACCCACGTTGAGACTTTGGAAAAACTTAAGGAGATTGACCTTAAGCTCTTTGACGGGATCTATCTTGGCGATCCCACCTGTACGGAGTATCCTACTAATCTGGCTATAAACAAGGAGCATCTCAGAATTGCCGTTGATATACTTAAAGAGTACGGGGTTGAGGCCTACGGTTGCACCTATGCGGTTCCCAGAAACAGGCACCTGGGTAA
>JALVZS010000070.1 GCA_027022065.1 bacterium | reverse complement strand
GGCAAGGTATATGAAAGGCAAAGCGGGTGTTTGTGTACTGAAGCTTTGGAGTGATTATTTGGGCGTATTCTACTATCACTTCCGCTATGTCTCTGACTTTCCCTTGCCTAGTTTTCTTCATGTAGGATGCGCATGTGGAGCAGCAGGTTATCACTTCCTCTGCTTTCTCTAGGGTCTTTTTGTTCTTTTCAATGAAGTCATCAGCTTCCTTACCCACTGCGTAAAAGGGGAATCCGCAGCATACGCTTCCCTCAAGGGGGATAACGCTGTAGCCTGCATCGTTAAGCAGCCTTAAAGACTCTCTCTCTACATGGGGCAACACCTTTGACACAACGCATCCTGCAAAAAGGACGCAGGTTTTCCTAGAGGAGGTGGGGGAGCCTTTGCTTCCTGTATCTTTTGATGCTATAGTTACTACTGCTTTTTTAAGCTTTTCCTTTTTTACTCTGGCTCTAGCTCTGGTTATGAACTCCGTTATCTTAACCTTCTGGGGACATATTTCCTCGCAGGCAAGGCACAGAGTGCAGCTCTCCAGTGCTTTTTCTGCGTTTCTCGGGAGCTTTCCCTCTAGTATTATCTGGGCCAGGTGAACCCTTCCCCTGGGGCTTAAGGCCTCGTTTCTGTAAATATCATAGGTGGGGCATACCGATTTGCACTTTCCACACTTTACGCATATGCCCGAAAAGTCCATGTTCTTGCTATAGGTTTCCAATGGGGGTATGTCAATTACCAGCCATGAAGCTGATCAAGGATGAGGCCATAAGGGAGGCTTATTCTTACGATGCCACAGGTATGAGGGGTCTACCTGAAGGGGTCTTTTTCCCGAAAAGTGTGGAGGAGGTAAAGGAAGCGGTTCTTTATTGTAGAAGCAAAGATCTGAAGGTGGTTCCAAGAGGCGGGGGTACAGGCTTTGTGGGAGGCTCGGTTCCTTTAAAGGGTAGCGTTGTGGTTTCCCTTGAAAAGATGAGGAATGTCCTAGATGTGGATGATAAAAATATGGTGGTGGTTGTGGAGCCAGGTGTTATCACCGCAGAGCTACAGAGAACGGTTAAAAAATTTGGCCTCATGTACCCTCCCGATCCATCAAGCCTTGAAAGCTGCACCATAGGGGGGAATGTGGCCACCAACGCTGGAGGGCCAAGGGCGGTTAAGTACGGAGTGACTGCAGACTACGTTAAGGGCTTGGAAGTGGTTTTGGGAACAGGGGAGATCTACTCTAATATGGCAAGAGTTAAAAAGAAGGTGGTGGGATTGAATATAACACCTGTTTTTGTGGGATCTGAGGGG
Organism: bacterium; assembly: GCA_027022065.1. Taxonomy (GTDB): domain Bacteria; phylum Thermosulfidibacterota; class Thermosulfidibacteria; order Thermosulfidibacterales; family Thermosulfidibacteraceae; genus JALVZS01. The sequence goes on along the minus strand of JALVZS010000070.1, from coordinate 9,897 downwards.
ACCTTGGGGATAGTTACGAAGGTGCTTTTGAAGCTTGTGCCTCTGCCTGAGACTGCCTCTTTCATGCTTGTTGCTTTTAAAAAACTTGAGGATGCGGGAGATGCGATTTCTAAGGTGATGTCCCTTTCCTTTTCTCCGAGTGCACTGGAGATAATGGACATAACCAGCATCCGGTGCGTTAGAAAGTATAAAAGCATAGATGTTCCGGAATGGGCCGAGGCGGTTATTCTGGTTGAGGTTGACGGCTTTGAGGAGGGTGTGAAGAGGCAGGTTGATGTGCTAAAGGGGCTGTTTGCCGAATACAAGGCCGAAATCATGGAATCCGAAGAGGAGAAGGTATGGGCGGCAAGAAGGGCCATATCGCCTTCTTTAATGAGCATAGCTCCTACCAAGATAAATGAGGATGTTACAGTTCCTGTTTCTAGACTTGCGGATGCGCTTAAAGGTTATAGGACTGTTTCAGAAAGGTATGGTATTCCGATAGTGTGCTTTGGTCACGCAGGCGATGGAAATATACATGTAAATATAATGACAGATAAAGACGACCCCGTCATGTGGGAAAAGGCCCTGAAGGCCACAAAAGAGGTCTTCATAATAACAGTGGCCCTTGGAGGGGTCCTTTCGGGGGAGCACGGAATTGGTCTTACAAAGAGGCCATATCTGGGCCTGCAGGTGCCTTCATCCCATTTGGACTTGTACCGCAGACTTAAGGCAGCTTTTGATCCTGACAACATCATGAATCCGGGCAAAAAATTCTGATTTTTGTGGGCTTAAGTATTGACTTTGGGGGCTGATTGATTAAACCTATTGCCGAAAATTTTGGTGAAAGGGGGGAGATAGTAGGTGTCTAAAGTTGTAAACGCTACGGTTGTGGTGGATGGTGATATTGATGCGGCCCTGAAAAAGCTCAGGAAGAAGATAGAGAAGGAGGGCCTCATCAAAGAGATTAAGAAAGCCATGTACTATGAAAAGCCTACCCAGAGAAGGCGTAAAAAGCTTCTCAAAGCCAGGAAGAAGTTAAGAAAGCTTCAGGAAAAGATGAGACGTATGATGGAAATGTATTAGTCTCTTCCCTTTGTGGACAAGCGGGGGCGGTGTAAGCCGTTCCCGCTTTTTTTTGCAAATTGCCGTTGGGGGTAGGAAGATGTCCATTGCTCTTAAGGTTTTTTCTGGCAATGCCAATAGGGAGCTTGCGGAGGCTGTTTGCAAGTACCTAGGTATTCCATTGGGAGACGCTTTTGTTGGCAGGTTCAGTGACGGTGAAGTTAATGTTCAGATAAAGGAGAGCGTTAGAGGGGACGATGTCTTCATCATCCAGCCTACCTGCCCTCCTGTTAATGAAAACTTAATGGAGCTTCTAGTTATGATAGATGCCTTTAAAAGGGCCTCTGCTGGAAGGATCACGGCGGTTATTCCCTACTTTGGCTATGCCAGGCAGGACAGAAAGGTGATGCCCAGGGTGCCCATAAGTGCTAGGCTTGTGGCTGATCTTATAACAGTGGCAGGGGCAGACAGGGTGCTTACTGTGGATCTCCATGCAGGACAGATCCAGGGCTTTTTCAACATACCCGTGGACAATTTAGCGGCCTTTCCCATTTTTGTTGATTACATAAGCAAGGAGTATAAAGGAGAGGAATTCGTGGTGGTGTCTCCCGATGCGGGAGGCGTTGAGAGGGCCAGGAGGTTTGCCAAGATTATGGGTTGGCCCCTTGCCATAATTGATAAAAGAAGGGAGCAGGCCAATGTGGCCGAAGTGATGCACGTGATAGGTGATGTGGAGGGGATGAAGGCCCTTATACTTGATGATATGATAGATACTGCAGGGACCCTTGTAAAATCGGCAGAAGCCCTACTCAAGGAAGGAGCTAACGAGGTTTTTGCTGCTGCTACCCATCCCGTATTCTCTGGTCCTGCCCGCGAAAGAATAGAAAATTCTAGCCTGAAGGAGGTGGTGGTTACAAATACGATACCTCTTAAGCAAGAGGTGGCAAAGGTTAAGGTGCTGTCCATAGCGGAGCTTTTGGGTGAGGCTATAAGACGCATACATCATGAGGAGTCTGTTAGCTCCCTATTTAACTGACTGATATCTTTTGGAGGTGGTGTGATGGAGGTTTTCCAGGCGGTATTTAGAGAAGGCAGAGGAAAAGGAGAGGCAAGGAAGCTTCGTAGAAAAGGATTTGTACCTGCTGTTATATATGGTGGAGAATTGGGTAATAAACCCCTAGCTGTTGTTGCAAAGAGCATTGTCAAGCACCTTAAGGGAGAGGTCAGCGAGGCCAAGATCTGGAAGCTCAATATAGAGGGTGTTGGCGAGAAGGATGTGATTATTAAAGATGTGCAGAAGCACCCTGTTACAGGAGAAGTGTTGCACGTGGACTTCTACGAAGTTACCTACGGTAAGATGATATCCCTTGCGGTTCCTCTGAAGGTTGTGGGTGAGGCAATAGGTGTTAAGAAGGGTGGTACACTGGAAATACTGATGGACGAGATAGAGATAGAGTGTTTGCCCAGGAACATTATAGAGGAGCTTGTTATTGATGTAAGCCATCTGGACCTTGGTGATACCTTGTTCGTTAGAAATATACAGCCACCTGAGGGTATCAGAATACTGGAGGATCCTGAACAGCCTGTGGTAACCGTTGTGGCACCTGAAGAGGAGGAAACCGCAGAGGAGGGAGAGGAGCTTCCTGCCGCCGAGTAGTCTATGAAACTCATTATCGGCTTGGGAAACCCAGGAGAGGAATACAAGTTCAGCAGGCATAACTTTGGTCATATTGTGATAGACATGCTCTCTGAGCGTTGGAGAATCCCCCTCAATAAAGAGGGGGATTTTTCTTTATACGGAGAGGGGATTTTTCGTGAAGAGAAGGTGATCTTGATTAAGCCTTTAACCTACATGAACTGCTCTGGAGCTGCTGCTTCTGAGTGGTTTTCTAAGGTGGCTGTTGATCCAAACACTGTTATCATAATCCACGATGATCTGGACCTTCCAGAGGGTGATGTGAGAATGAAAAGGGGAGGAGGACATGGGGGGCACAGGGGATTAATGTCTGTTATAGGAGAGACCGGTTGCAGCGATTTTGCCAGATTAAGAATAGGCACAGGTCGCCCCCCTGGCAGGGAAAGGGACAGAGAGGCCATTGTTGAATGGCTGCTTTCGCCTCTTACTGAACAGGATTTAAATAGACTGAAACCCGCTTTTGAGAAGGCTATAAGGTGTATTGAAGATTTTGTGCTCTGTGGTATAGATAGGGCCATGGAAAAATGTAACACTAGGCAGAAGACTTACTCTACCCCAATTAAGGAGGTGTAGTTATGGAATACTGGGTGGTATATGGTCCCATCTTGGGTATCATAGGGCTAGTGGTTGCTGGGTTGATATTTATGTATGTTAAATCCCAGCCCACAGGTAACGAAACTATGTTTGAAATATCCGAGATGATCCACGAAGGTGCTATGGCCTTTCTAAAGAGGGAGTATAAGATTGTTTCCATCTTCGTTATAGTTGTGGCTGTGCTTCTTGCCATCTTTCTAGGTATATGGACGGGTATAGCTTTTGTTGTTGGAGCCTTCTGTTCGGCTCTGGCTGGATTCTTTGGGATGAAAGCTGCAACTAGAGGTAATGTGAGGACTGCTGCTGCTGCCAATCAGTACGGTCAGGACAGGGCCCTTGCCACTGCCTTCTTCAGTGGAGCGGTTATGGGTCTTTCCGTTGCTAGCCTGGGTCTCTTGGGGCTTAGTATACTGTTTCTTCTATTTGGAGAGGTTCAGCCTTCTGTTTTGAACGGCTTTGCCATGGGGGCTTCCTTCTTCGCCCTGTTCGCAAGGGTTGGTGGTGGAATATACACAAAGAGTGCCGATGTGGGAGCGGATCTGGTTGGTAAGATTGAGGCGGGTATTCCCGAGGACGATCCGAGGAACCCTGGTGTTATTGCGGACAACGTTGGCGACAATGTGGGTGATGTGGCTGGAATGGGAGCGGACCTGTTTGAGTCCTATGTGGAGTCTGTGGTTGCCTGTATAGCCATTGCTGTTTCCATGGGACTTGCTCCTCAGGAGACCTTCAGGTGGATGGTATTTCCCATTATTATGATCATGGCGGGTCTTTGTGCTTCTATTATTGCTGTTTTCTGTATGGTTATTTTTAAGAACATGAACCCTGCAGCAGCACTTCGTTATTCCACCTTTGTTGCAGCTATCCTCTTCATGCTACTTGCATACCCCATATCAAAGGGACTGGGCCTTCCTGTGGGCGTCTTCTGGGCTATTGTGATTGGTACCGTTGTGGGAATAGCTATTGGTCTCATCACCGAGTACTACACCTCTGGAAAGCCCATTGTGGGTATTGCTGAGTCTGCTCAAACAGGAGCGGCTACCGACATCATCCATGGCTTTGCCGTTGGTATGGAGAGTGTTGGTATACCTCTGCTTCTCATAGCTTTGGGTGTGTTCTTTGCCTACAAGGCTGCTGGCCTTTACGGTATAGCCCTAACTGCTGTGGGTATGCTGGGAACCATTGGCGTGACCATGTCCGTTGACGCCTACGGTCCTGTGGCTGATAATGCTGGTGGTATTGCTGAGATGGCTGGCCTTGGTCCTGAGACAAGAAGGATCACAGACAGCTTAGATGCCCTTGGCAATACCACTGCTGCTATAGGTAAAGGATTTGCCATCGGTTCTGCGGCCATGACGGCCCTTGCTCTATTCTCCGCCTATGCCTCTACGGTGGGCCTTAAGACCATTGACGTTACGAAAGCCGATGTGGTTGCTGGTATCTTCATCGGTGGTGCCATTCCCTTTGTGCTTGGCGCCATGACCATGAGGGCGGTTGGTAGGGCCGCCTTTGCCATGGTTGAGGAGATAAGGCGCCAGTTCAGGGAAATACCTGGTCTGCTTGAGGGTAAGGCCAAACCTGATCCTGCTAGGTGCGTGGACATAGCTACTGTCAACGCACTTAAGGAGATGATCGCTCCTGGCCTCAGCGCTGTTATTGCTCCTCCCGTTGTGGGCTTCCTTTTGGGTCCTGAGGCCCTTGGCGGTATGCTTGCCGGTGCCACGCTTTCCGGAGTGCTTCTTGGTATCATGATGGCCAACGCCGGTGGTGCCTGGGACAATGCGAAGAAGTACATAGAGGCGGGACACTTCGGAGGTAAGGGATCTGAGGCCCATAAGGCTGCAGTTGTGGGAGATACGGTAGGAGATCCCTTCAAGGACACCACAGGCCCCTCCATGAACATCCTTATTAAACTCATGTCTATAGTTTCTTTGACCATTGCTCCGCTTCTCAAGCACATGGTGAAATAAGCCAGTGTTTCACATAAAGGGCCGGTGCCTCGTGTGCCGGCCCTTATTTTATTGCAGGAGGTTTGGTATGTCCGCCTTTTCTCATCCCCTCGTTGAGAGGTATGCTTCCCGTGAGATGGTTGAGTTGTTTTCTCCCTCTAACAGGTTCAAAACTTGGAGGCTTTTGTGGATAGCTTTGGCTGAGGCAGAAAAAGAGCTTGGTCTTCCCATAACCGATGAGCAGATAGAGGAGATGAAGAAAAATGCGGATAATTTAAACCTTGAAAGGGCCGCCGAGCTAGAAAGGGAGCTGAAGCACGATGTGATGGCTCATATACACGCCTTTGGTGAACAATGTCCAAAGGCCCGGCCTATAATACACCTTGGCGCAACGAGCTGCTTTGTTACGGACAACACGGATGTGATAATCATTAGGAATGCTTTGAACATAGTTAAAAAGAGGCTGGTTAATGTGATTTCCCTTCTCAAAAACTTTGCCCTGAAGTACCAGGATCTTCCCTGCCTAGGCTACACCCACCTTCAGGTGGCCCAGCCCACTACCGTTGGGAAGAGGGCGGCTCTCTGGCTTCAGGACTTTGTTGAGGACTTTAAAAGCCTTGAGTTCATTCTTGAAAATCTCAAGTTCAGAGGCGTTAAAGGAACCACGGGAACCCAGGATAGTTTTATGAAGCTCTTTAACGGGGACGAGGAGAAGGTAAAGCTTCTTGATAAAATGGTGGCGGAAAAATTCGGCTTTGATAAGGTCTTTATCATAACCGGACAGACATACACGAGGAAGCAGGATTATCTTGTGGCTCAAGCCCTTTCCGGCATAGCCCAGTCTGCCCATAAGATGGCTACAGATATAAGGATACTTATGTCCTTTGGTGAGCTTGAGGAGCCTTTTGGAGAGAAGCAGGTGGGCTCGTCCGCCATGCCTTACAAACGCAATCCTATGAAGAGCGAGAGGATATGCGCCCTTTCAAGGTTTGTCATGTCTCTTATAGAGTGCTTTGAGTACACCCACGCTACCCAGTGGATGGAGAGAACTTTGGACGACTCTGCTATAAGGCGTATTGCCATTCCAGAAATGTTCATGGGCATTGACGCTGTGCTCATCCTTGTAGCCAATGTGGTGAGGGGGCTTGTGGTTTATCCAAAAGTGATAGAGAAGCGCCTTCAGCAGGAGCTTCCCTTTATAGCCATGGAGGAGATCCTCATGGAGGCGGTGAAGAGGGGAGGGGATAGGCAGGCTCTGCACGACAGGATAAGAAGATACGCCTTTGAGGCGGCAAAAAAGGTAAAGGAGGGAGAGGAGAACAGGCTCATAGATATGGTTGCTTCAGATCCTGAGTTCAGGCTTACAAGGAAGGAGATAGAAGGTATGCTTGATCCCTCTCGTTTCGTTGGAAGAGCCCCTTCTCAGGTAGAGGAGTTTGTGAAAGAGGAGGTTGAACCAATCCTTAAAAAGTACGGCCACTTAATTGAAGAGGTGGAGGAGGTAAGGGTTTGAAGCTGAAGTTTTCCCATTCGTGGGATCTTTCACCGGATGAGGCTATAAGGCTTCAGCGGGAGATGTCCAAAAAAGTGGTGTCTGTTGGGAGTCCTAGCATCAGGTATGTGGCTGGCATTGATGTTTCCACCAGCAAAGATGACGAGGAGGGATATGCTGCCGTTGTGGTTATGAAGTATCCAGAGCTTGAGGTGGTGGAGGTGGCCACAGCAAACTTAAAGATTCCCATGGTTTATATACCTGGCCTTCTGTCCTTCAGAGAAAGTCCCATAATAGTCAAGGCTCTTGAGAAACTCAAAACGGAACCTGACATATTCATGGTGGATGGTCAGGGAATCGCCCATCCGAGGAGGTTCGGCATCGCCTCCCATCTGGGCGTTCTGTTTGATAAGCCCAGTATAGGGGTGGCAAAAACGAGGCTTGTTGGTTCCTACAAGGAGCCTGGCGAAAATAAAGGGGATTACAGCCTTCTTATGGACAATGGGGAGGTGATAGGTGCTGTTTTGAGAACAAGGAAGGGGGTTAAGCCCGTATTTGTATCTGTGGGCCATAGATGCAACTTGGATTTCGCCATCAGATTTACCCTTTCCTGCTGCACAAAGTACAGGCTTCCCGAGCCCACCCGTCAAGCGCACATAGCGGTTAACGAGTACAGAAGAAAAATGCAGGAAGGCTCTTCCCAAACCTCCCTTTTTGATTTTAGTTGACTTTCTGTTTAAAGAGTGGTGGGTTTATGCTTAAAAAGTTTTTTGGAGGGTGAAAAATGGAGGTAAGACTCGCAAAGAGGGTGAGCCTTATCAAGCCTTCTCCTACTCTGACCATCACTGCAAAGGCCAAGGCCATGAAGGCCCAGGGTATAGATGTTGTGGGCTTTGGCGCGGGAGAGCCTGACTTTGACACTCCCGATAACATAAAAGAGGCTGCAATAAAGGCCATAAAGGAAGGTTTCACCAAGTACACACCCGTTCCTGGCATTGACGAGCTTAAGGACGCCATTATTGGAAAGTGTGAGAGGGAGCAAGGGTTAAAATACGAAAGAAGCGAGGTTATAGTCTCCTGCGGTGCGAAGCACACCCTTTACAACATTGCCATGGCCCTTTTTGAGGAGGGGGATGAGGTTATAATTCCCGCTCCTTACTGGGTTACGTATCCCGATCAGGTGGTTCTGGTTGGGGCAAAGCCCGTTTTTATATACACTAAGGAAGAAAACGAGTTTAAAGTTCAGCCCGAGGAGCTAGAAGAGGCCATAACCGACAGGACCAAGGCCATTATCCTGAACTATCCCTGCAATCCCACGGGAGCCACCTATACGAAGGAAGAGCTGGAAAAGCTTGCGGAGGTTATCCTGAGGAAGAATCCCAACATGTGGATCATTTCCGATGAGGTTTACGAAAAGATCATTTACGACGGAAGAAAGCACGTTTCCATAGCAACCATCTCTCCTGAGGTGAAGGAAAGAACGCTTCTGGTTAATGCGGTTTCCAAAACCTACTCCATGACGGGATGGCGCATAGGTTGGGTTTGTGGCAATAAAGAGGTGGTTGCTGCCATGAGTAAGCTTCAGAGCCAGTCTACTTCCAATCCTACATCTATAGCCCAGAAGGCTGCTGTTGAGGCTTTAAGAGGGCCTCAGGGCAAGGTTTCTGAGATGGTAAGGGCCTTTGAGGAAAGGAGAAATTACATTGTTGAAAGACTCAATTCCATGCCTGGCGTTAAGTGCTTCAAGCCCCATGGTGCCTTCTATGTGTTTCCCAACTTCTCCAGCGTTTACGGAAAGAGCTATAACGGTAAAGTCATAAACAACTCTATGGATTTTGCCGCATACCTTCTTGAAGAATACAAGGTTGCCATTGTTCCCGGGGTGGCCTTTGGAGACGACAACTGCGCGAGGCTTTCCTACGCCACCTCCATGGAGAACATAAAGAAAGGATTGGATAGGATAGAGGAAGCGATAAAGAACCTTAAGTAAGCGAGGAGGGTTATGGATAGGGTTTTTATTTTAGACACAACTTTGAGGGACGGTGCTCAGTCTCCTCTAATTTCCTTTACCGAGGACGAGAGGGTTGAGCTTGCCAGGGCTTTGGTAGATCTGGGTGTAGATGTTATTGACTGTGGCTATCCTGCCCTTAGCAGGGAAGAGGAGGATGCTGTAAGAAGGCTTGTTTTTGAGATAGAAGGTCCTATAGTTTCTGTTCTTTCAAAGCCTGTGGAGAAGGAGCTTGAGGTAGCCTTAAAGGTGCTTGAAGGGGTAAAGAGGGGTAGGGTCCACATTTCTGCCCCTTGCTCCGAGATACGCCTTGCCCATCTTAGGGGCATGGATAGGGAGGGGCAGATAGAGAGGGTTGTTGAGGCTATTGAGGCCGTTAAGAAGGAGGGGCACCAGGTTGAGGTAACCTTTGAGGACAGCTTCCGTGCGGACAGGGGGTATCTGTCAGAGTTTGCCTTGGCTGTTGCAGGGAAGGCCGATGTCATAAATATATCCGATACCGTGGGAATAGCCACTCCCAGCATGGTTAAAGATCTTGTGGCGTTTTTGAAGGAAAAGGCGAAGGATACCATGCTCAGCATCCACTGCCATGATGATCTGGGCATGGCAACGGCCAACACCTTTGCTGCCCTTGAGGCAGGGACGAGGCAGGCACACCTCACCATAGCAGGTGTGGGAACGAGAGCGGGAAACGCTGCTCTTGAGGAGATCCTCGTGGCTCTAAAGCTTCACGGAGAAAGCTTGGGCCTTTACGCCGAGGCGGACTGCTCCAAGCTCTACAGAATTGCCCGCATCTTTTCAAAGATCACGGGATACACCATTCCTCCTCACAAGGCTGTTGTGGGGGATGCGGTTTTCGCCCACAAGATGGAGTATATGAGGCTTGCGGTGGTCAGGGAGCCCAGAACCTATGAGATCATAAATCCGGAGGAGATAGGCTATCCCAGGCAGAGGATAGCCCTTTCCAAACGCTCCGGCCTGTACATGTTCAAGCAGAAGGTGGAGGAGCTGGGATACCAGCTTACCGAGGAGCAGCTTCAGGATGCCTTCAGGAGATTTAAGGATCTAGCCGAAAGAAAGGCGGAGATCTACGAGAACGATGTGATAGCCATAG
>JALVZS010000069.1 GCA_027022065.1 bacterium | reverse complement strand
CCTTCATCTTCTCTCCTTTACCGCTGGGAATTTTTAGCGTACTATTATCATAAAAGATATGGACAAGAAAAGACTCTTTACTCTAACCTTTGTGGGCCTGTGCCTTGTCCTTGCGGCGGTTGTTGTTTATATCCTCACTCCATTTGTGAAGCCGATTTTGTGGGGTGTGATTTTCACCATAATCTTCATGCCTCCTCATACCTTTCTCTCCCGCCGCCTTGGCAGCTCCACGGTCTCTGCCTTTGTGATAACGCTTGCGGTTCTTGTGCTTTTCGTGGTGCCCATTTCCGTCATGGGCATTGTTACTCTCAAGGAGGCCATTGAGCTTACCAAGGGTCTGATAGTTAAGTACAAGAGCGTGTCCTTTTCCCATGTGCAGAATAAGCTTTTGGAGTTGCCGCTGGTGAGCTATGTCATTGCCCATCTTCCCAAGGGGGTTGTGGATCCCAATCAGCTTGCAAAGCTGTTTGTGTCAACGCTTAAGGAGGTTGCCAACTTTTCTGCTTCCCAGCTTAAGAGCTTTTTTCTGTCAATAGGGATCACTGCTGTTCAGCTTTTTATATTTCTGTTTACTTTTTTCTTTCTGCTTAAGGATGCCCAATCCTTTAGGGGCTACATATACAAATACATTCCTCTGGAGGAGGAGGATAAGAGCTACATCATTTCAAGTATATACACCACAACGTTGAGTGTGGTTTACGGCACTGTGGGAACAGCTCTGGTACAGGGAACGGTTGGCCTTCTGCTTTATCTTGTTATGGGGGTACCTTATCCCTTTTTGTGGGCCATGGTTACCGCTTACGCTTCCTTTATCCCTCCTCTTGGTGCCAGTATGGTTTGGTTTCCCGTGTCGGTGTATCTGTTTTTCAAGGTAGGCTGGGTGAAAGGAGTACTTGCGGCTGTTTTGGGTTTCACCTGCATATCGTCCATGGATAACATAGTAAAGCCGCTTATAATGAAGAACAGGGTGCATGTGCCCTACATTGTGCTTTTCTTCGCCATATTCGGAGGACTGCTGAAGTTCGGTTTTATAGGGATGTTTTTGGGTCCCATCCTTTTTAACCTTCTGTTTTCCTTAATGAAGATCTACGAGACCAAGTTCCTCTCCTAGGTGGCATCCCTTTTGCTAAATTTCCTCCCAGGAGAAATTAGGGAGGAGGTTGGAGATGAGGAGGATAGCAATTCCTGAAAGGGGAATAAGCGGTTTGAGCCTTTTGGCGGATGAAAAGAAGCTGCTTGTGGCGGCTAAGAACGGGAGAAAGGTTCTGCTATTTGAGACGGACGAAGGATTCTCCTGGAGGAAGCAGCCTTTGGATGTTTACTGCAGGGATTCGGTGGTGCCTGTGGTGTGGCGCAATGGAGATGGTGAGTGCCTTTTCGCAAGCAGAAACTACACTCCCTATGTTCTGGATATTAACAGGAGATTCTCCAAAGAGATTAGATCTCCCTTCTTCAAGAGGGCCGTGGTAACCGGGCAGCCCGTTTCTGTTGAAAGCGGATACCTTGTTCCCGTTTGTGGTGTGCCCTATGGCTGCAGATTGGTTTCTCCAGGGGTAATGTTTTCTGAAAACGGCAAGGATTACCGCTTCAGGAGCTTTATTTCAATCTCTGAGGACTTTGGAATGGTTTTCGGTAGCGCAAAGCTTGCAAAGCTACAGGATAATGTGGTTGCTGTTGTGGAAAGTACATTCCCTTACCGCTTGATCTTCACCTCTTTGAGCCGGGATGGAGGAAAGAGCTGGAGCAGGTTGAGATTTACGGGCATTTCAGGCCTGTACTCTGTGGTTTGTCCTGTTGGGGATAGGCTCGTTTTGCTCTGCTACGACAGGGACACATCCTGCATAAAGGCCTACGATAGCAGAGACGGAGAGAGGTGGCGCCTGATATCCTCCTGGCCCGTTGAGCAAGAACTTTCTCACATGGAGGCAAGCGCATCCTCTAGGGAGCTTGTACTGGGGGTTGCCTACTCATCAGGGGAGGCGGAGGTTGTGCAGCTTGCTGTGTAGAGATCAAGTAGAGAGGCAGCTTGAAGCACTAATTCTGTCCAGTTAAGAATACTCCTGGTATGCTTGAATCGGCTTTGTGGTTAAGCATAGTAGGCAATGTAGTTTTATCTTTGATGAAACTTGCTGTAGGAGTAGCTTATGGAAGTGTAGCTTTAGTTTCTGATGGTGTGCATTCCTTGAGTGATGTATTAACTAGTATTATTGGCTTGTGGGGGCTAAGGGTTTCTCTTAAACCTCCTGATAGTTCGCATCCCTTTGGGCATGCGCGTTTTGAGCCCTTGGTAGCTTTTATACTTGGAGAGATTTTGTTGTTGGTTTCATATGAGATAGGGAAGGAAGCAATATTGCAGATATTTCACAAAACGCAAAGAGAAGTTAATTTTGTCTTAATATATGTTGCTGGGATTTCTATTATAGCAAAGGAAGTTATGGCTCGGTATGCTCTGTATGTTGGTAAGCGTTACAATAATCAAATACTAATAGCTGATGCGTATCATCACAGAAGCGACGCTTTGAGTAGTGTGGTTGTTGTCGTAGGGCTTTTAGTTCAAAAGCTGGGTTTTTCCTATGGCGATGCTTTAGCAGCTTTAATTGTAGCTATTATGCTTGTTAAGCTCTCTTGGGATATTATGAGGAAGAATGTGAAATTCCTGACAGGGGAGGCACCCCCTTGTGAAATATTGGATAGAATAAAAAGAGAAGTTTTGAAACATCCTAATGTTGTTGGTGTGCATAATCTAAGAGCTCATTATGTAGGCACAAATTTGCATGTGCAGGTGCATATTGAAGTACCTTCTGAATGTAGTTTGGAAAAAGCCCATAGTATAGAAAAAGATATTGAAAGAGCTATAGAGAGCTTAGATGTGGTTGACAAAGCTTTTGTTCATGTAGATATAGCAAAGCTATAGTATGCTTTTAATTGCTTTCTTCAAATCTTCAAAAATCGTATAAAAAAGAGGGACATAAAGGAGGGTTAGGAGGGTTGAGACTATAAGTCCACCTATGGCTACAACGGCAAGGGGGGATAGTCTTTCAAGTCCTAGGGCTCTTTGTGCGGCTATGGGGAGCATGCCCGTTATGGTTCCAAGGGCCGTCATAACTATGGGCCTTGTCCTGATCCTTATGGCTCCCTCAACGGCCTCTTTCAGGCTCTTTCCCTCTTTTTGGGCGTTTTTTATAAAGTCTATCAGCAAGATAGAGTTGTTCACCACTATGCCTGCAAGAAGGATCATGCCCATGGATGCGGGCATGCAGAAGTGTCTTCCCACAATCAGTAGTCCCCAGACGGCTCCTATAAGGGAAAGGGGGATGGCCACCATGATGGTTAAGGGGTCTATGAAGGACTTAAAGGTGGGAACCAAAGAAAAATAAAGAAGCACAAGGGCTATGACAAGGGCTTTCCTTAAGCGGCCAAAGGATTCTTTCATGTGCTTTATCTCGCCTTCCTGGCTTATGCTGTATCCTCTGGGGAGGGGCATGTTTTTCAAGAGCCTGTCCAC
>JALVZS010000068.1 GCA_027022065.1 bacterium | reverse complement strand
GTTGTAGGTTCTCTCTTTTTTGCCTTGGTGGTGCTGATTTTTCTTAACTGGGGAGTTGCCAAGGCCGTTGTTGCAGGTCTTTTTATAAATGCCTCTGGCCAGCTTGGGGATCTTTTTGAGTCCTATTTTAAGAGAAAAGCCGGGGTTAAGGACTCTGGCTTTCTCTTTCCAGGGCACGGGGGCGTTTTGGACAGGATAGACAGTCTCCTTTTTGCCCTTTTCATGTCCCTTCTTTTTGTTTAAACTGCTTCTGTCATGAGATTTAAGGTGTGTATTTTGGGTTCAACTGGTTCCATAGGTAAGCAGGCCCTTGAGGTGATAGGGTTGCACAGGGATCGCTTTGAGGTGGTGGGCCTTTCTGCAACGGGAAAGCAAGCAGAGCTTTTCGCCAAGCAGGTTGCAGAGTTCTCCCCAAAGTTTGTGGCCACCTGTAGAGGCGTGGAGCTCCCTTATGAGATTGTGCATTTTGTGGGGGAGGATGCGGTTCTCAGGCTGGTTGATGAGACCGATGCAGACATTTACCTTATAGCCCTTTCTGGCACATCCGGAATACTGCCCACCTACAAAGCTGTTCTCAAGGGAAGAAGAGTTGCCCTTGCCAACAAGGAGAGCCTTGTTTCTGCTGGCGCCTTCATAGTTGAGGCGTCTAGAGCTTACGGTTCGGAGATAATCCCTGTGGACAGCGAGCACTCTGCCATATTCCAGTGTTTAATGGGACAGGACAGGGACGCCCTGCGTAGGATTATACTCACTGCTTCAGGTGGTCCTTTCTTAAGGAGGCCCCTTGAAGAGCTTGAAAGCATCACCGTTGAAGAAGCCCTGGCTCATCCCATTTGGAACATGGGGCCGAAGATAACCATAGATTCTGCCACCATGATGAACAAGGGGCTTGAGGTTATAGAGGCGAGGTGGCTGTTTTCTGTTTCTGCAGATAAAATAGATGTGCTGGTTCATCCCCAGGGTATTGTTCACTCCATGGTGGAGTTTGTTGACGGCTCTGTAATTGCCCAGATGGGAGTTCCGGACATGAGGATTCCCATTTCCTTTGCTTTGGGCTTTCCTCAGAGGATTCCAAGTGGTGCTTCGTTCCTTTCGCTTAAGGAAGCATCTCCTTTAACCTTTGAAGAACCCGATTTCAAAAGATTCCCGCTGCTTAAGCTTGCCTATGAAGCCTTAAAAGGGGATGAGAAGGTGCTTCCTGTTATTCTCAACTCTGCCAATGAAGAGGCAGTTGAGGCCTTCCTCTCAGGTAAGATAAAGTTTACCGCCATCTTTGATGTGGTTTCCTACTGCATGGATGTCCTTTCAAAAGAGAGAGTTGAAAGCATAGAGGATGTCCTTGAGTTGCACGAAAGGGCAGTTTCTTATGCCAGAGATTACATCAATTCCCATTTTTGATGCCCACTTCCACATCATAGACTACAGGTTTCCCGTTTACGAAAATCAGGGCTACATGCCGCCAGAGTTTACCTTAAGAGACTACCTTGAAAAAGTAAAAGGCTGGAATGTGAGGGGTGGGGCTGTTGTGGCTGGCTCCTTCCACAAAGATGACATTTCCCATATACTTTCTTGTCTTTCTGTACTGGGCAAGAATTTTGTGGGAGTTATCAATCCCATAGAGCTTTCGCAGGATCTTGTGGAGAAGCTGAACGCTAAAGGAATAAGGGGTGTTAGGTTCAACCTCGTAAGGTGTGGTAAGGAGCTGGTCTCCCGGATGGAGAAAACCGCTCTTTTTATCTGGGAGAAGGCGCGCTGGCACATTGAGCTTTACGTGAAGAACTCCGATCTGAAGGAGCTTTCGGGATTAGTGAGGAGCCTTCCTGCTGTCTCAATAGCCCATCTTGGCCTTACAAAGGATGGATTTGATGAGCTTTTGAAGCTTGTGGAAAACGGAAATGTGGTGGTTAAGGCAACGGGTTTCGGCAGGCTAGACTTTGATCCTGTATGGGCGATAAAGGAGATCCTTTCTGTCAGAGAAGACGCAGTGGTTTTTGGTACAGACCTTCCTTCAACAAGGGCAAAAAGGCCCTTTTCCTGGCAGGATTTAAGGCTTATAGCAAACAACCTGCCCCAAGATCTGCTAAAAAGAGTGCTTTGGAATAACGCCTGTAAGTTTTACCTTTCCGCATCCCCTGAGGGATCCGTCAGGTTGTAGTAGAGGGTAGCGGCATTAACTTCAGGTGGGAACTCACAGAACTCCTGTAGGTGATAGGCGAGGAATTTTGCGGCGGCCTTTACAGGATCTTTAAGGGAGGATCTCGTGTAAAGATAAACTGTTACCTTGTAATCACCATTTGTGTCCTTTTCCCTGAAGTGTAGCAGGACCTTGAAGCCTTTGCTTATCCTTTCAACCTTGAGATCCACTGTGCTGTCCGCATCGCTTTCGTCCTTGGGTAGGTATAGGTACTGCTCCCACAAAAGGGTTTCTTTAAAGTATCTTGCAAATTCCTGGGAAAGTTTATCCTTACTGGGTCTGATAAAGAGGGAGTATGTGTGTTTCAAAAGGGCCGTGTTCTTATAACTCATAGTTACCTGTGGGGCACAGGCCGTAAGTCCCAAGGCAATTGCGATCGCTAAAGCACTAAGTCCCTTCTTTAACATACCTGTCTAAAACCTCCCTTATATCTGGCTGTATGTCACACTTTTCTAGAAACTTCAATTTCTTCCTAGCTTCTTCCTTAACTATTTCCACCACCTCATCGGGATCATCTGTCAATCTGAAGATGTTGAGGTCCTGTGGGGATATTGTGCCTTCCCTAAGCATGGTATTTTTCATGAACTCCATGAGGGGATTCCAATACTCCGTGCCGAAGAGCACCACGGGAAAGGGATAGGTCTTTCCCGTCTGAATAAGGGTGGCTGCCTCAAACAGCTCGTCAAAGGTGCCAAAACCGCCTGGGAATATGATGTAGGACAGTGCGTATCTTAGAAGCATCACCTTTCTCACAAAGAAGTACTTAAAGGTGAGAGAAATGGTCTGATGTGGGTTGTGCTCCTCCTGCTTGGGTATCTCTATGTTTATGCCAACTGAGTGCACCCCTGCCCTTTTTGCTCCCTTGTTTGCAGCTTCCATTATACCAGGCCCGCCTCCTGTGATAACTGTAAAGCCGTTGCATCCCAGCTTGTATGCCGTTTCCTCAGCCAGTTTGTAGTACTTGTTATCGGGTTTGACCCTGGAGCTTCCAAAAAATGTTACCGCTGGCCCTATCCTGCTCAGTGCATCAAATCCGTGAACGAACTCTGACATGATCCTTAGTATGCTCCACACATCTCCTTGGCGTGCCTTCAGCTCCTCTATTATTGCCAGCTCCTTAACATCCATCTTTACCTTCCCTTAAGCGGGTATACCGCCGTTACCTTAAGGTATAAGGCGAATTTTATCTCTTCCGCTAGCTTGTTGTAACCTATGTTTTTAAAATACTGCTTTATTTTTTCCAGCATTTCCCCTTCTGTTTCAATCTTTTCCAGTTCAAGTTCCATTCTTATCCCTTCCCATTTCTTTACAATATACATAAACATTGCTTTTGGATTTTCTTCCAGATTTTGGTAAGTTTTTCTTGCAGTTGCACCAAAAACAACCTTGTTCTCTCCAACAACCTGTGGTGGTGAGTATATTGCTAGATTTACATTACCGCTTTTATCTGATGTCCCTATTATTCCAATTCCATCCAACTTTAAAATCTCTTTCCAATTCATGAGTTCCTCTCATAACGCCGTATTATTTTTGTCCTAACTCCTTTTCTTGTCTCATACTTGCTTGCAAAAGATATCACAATGTGCTAATGGCTTCAACGTCACAAAGAAGGAGGGTGGCCATGCCGTATCAGCATATCAGTCCGTATGTGCCGGTCCTTATCCTTTTCGTCATAGCTGTAGCCTTTGGTATTATAACCCTTGCCGTGGCCTATTTAGTTAGGCCTAGGTTCTCCTACGATGAGAAGCTTTCCCCTTACGAATGTGGTATCAATCCTCTAATGCCTGCCAAGGTGAGGGTTCCCATCAGATTCTTCGTTATAATCTTGCTTTTCCTGCTTTTTGATGTTGAAGCGGTTTTCATGTATCCGTGGGCTGTTATGTACAAAAAGTTGGGTATTTGGGGCTTTGTTGAGATGTTTCTATTTATAGTTATTCTGCTCATTGGATACATATACGCTTGGGTGAAAGGAGCGTTGGAATGGGAGTAATAGATAGGAGACTGCCGGATAATAAGCTTACGGAAGTCATTGACAAGGTGGTTAACTGGGCCAGGGCTTCTTCCCTTTGGCCCATGACCTTTGGTCTCGCCTGCTGCGCCATTGAGATGATGGCGGCAGGTGCTTCTCGCTTTGACTTTGACCGTTTTGGCGTGATCTTCAGGGCTACCCCCAGGCAGTCTGATGTGATGATCGTTGCAGGGACCCTCACTTTAAAAATGGCTCCCGTTCTGAGAAAGGTTTACGATCAGATGCCAGAGCCCAGATGGGTGATCTCCATGGGTTCCTGTGCCAACTCTGGCGGCATTTACAAGACCTACCATGTGGTTCAGGGTGTTGACAAGATCGTTCCTGTTGATGTGTATGTTCCTGGCTGTCCTCCTAGGCCTGAAGGTCTTATGTATGGGGTCATAAGGCTTCAGGAGAAGATCTTCCAGATGAAGGTGCTCAGGAGGTAATCTATGGCTGAGAATGAAAAGAAGGTGGTGCAGAAGAAGGAACAACAGCAGGAAGAGAAGCCGAAGGTAGACTTCAACAAGTTCCCCGAGGTTAGGAAGATCAAAGAGAAGTTTCCAGAGGCCATTGAGGAGATGGACTACTTCAGGGAGGAGCTCACCCTCAGAATAAAGAAGGATTACATTGTAAAGGTGTGTGAGCTTTTAAGGGATGATCCTGAGCTTTCCTACAACTACCTTGAAGATATATGCGGCGTCCACTATCCCAAGAGGGAGAAGCCTTTGGAGGTTGTTTACCACATATACTCCGTTTCCAGGCGCACCCGCATAAGGCTGAAGGTATCTCTGGCAGAAAACGAGGAGGTGGAAAGCGTCTGCTCTGTTTGGCCTTCTGCCAACTGGTTTGAAAGGGAAGCCTACGACATGGTGGGTATAAGGTTTGCCAATCACCCTGATCTTAGGAGAATCCTGCTTCCAGAGGACTGGGAGGGCCATCCCCTTCGCAAGGACTATCCACTGGAAGGGCCTCCTGGCTATAGGGAGAAGTGGCTTAGGGAGCATCTTCCCTATTACAACAAGCTTTAAGGGGTAAGAAGATGGCGGTTAAAGAGGAGCAGCAGTTCAAGGAGCTTATGGCCAAGGGCACTTCACTGGGCAAGGTTGATGAAGATATAATGCGCGAAACCATAAGGACCCAGGATTACTGGATCAACATGGGTCCTCAACATCCCTCCACTCACGGTGTTTTGAGGCTTATTCTTTCCCTTCAGGGCGAAAGAATTGTGGATACCGAAGTGGTAATAGGGTATCTGCACCGTGGAACGGAGAAGCTTGCTGAGGCTAGGACCTACCACCAGATAATCCCACTAACCGATAGGCTTGACTACCTTGCGTCCCCTGCCATGAACTTTGGCTATGTGCTTGCCGTTGAAAAGCTTATGGAGATAGAGGTGCCCGAAAGGGCTGAGTACATAAGGGTTATGATGGCGGAGCTTGCCAGGATATCCAGCCACCTATTGTGGCTTGCCACCCATGCTCTTGACATAGGTGCCATGACCGTTTTCCTCTACTGCTTCCGCGAAAGGGAGATGGTGCTGGATCTTTTTGAGATGGCCACAGGTGGAAGGCTCATCACCTCCTACTACAGGATAGGCGGTGTGGCTCATGATCTCCCCGATGGCTTTTTGGACAAGGTTAAAGAGTTCTGCGAGATTTTTCCTAAGAGGGTGCAGGACTACGACGATCTGCTTTACGCCAATAGGATATGGCTTTCCAGGACGGTAAATGTGGCAAAGATATCCGCTGAAAAGGGACTGGCTTTGGGCCTTTCAGGACCGAGTATCAGAGGTTCTGGAGTTAACTGGGATCTAAGGAGGGCTAATCCCTATTCCGTTTACGACAAGCTGGACTTTGAGGTTGCTGTGTTTGACGGATGTGATGTTTATGCGAGGTACCTTGTTAGAAGGAAGGAGATGCTTGAGTCCTGCAAGATCGTTAAGCAGTGTGCTGAGTACCTGGAGAAAACCAGTGGTCCTGTAATGGCCAAGGTGCCCAAGGTTCTCAAACCGCCCGTGGGTGAGGTTTACATGGCTACAGAGGCTCCCAAGGGAGAGCTGGCCTACTACATTGTGTCCGATGGAAGCCAAAGGCCCTACAGGCTAAAGATAAGGACTCCCTCTTTTGCGAATCTCATAGCTCTTCCTGAAATGGTGAAGGGACATCTAGTTGCCGATGTCATCGCCGCTATAGGAAGCATAGACATAGTGCTTGGCGAAGTTGACAGGTAGGAGGATGCTATGTGGCATGACCTAGGCTTGGCCCTTTTGAGGATAGTTATAGTATTTGCCGTGGCTTTATTCTTCGTAGCTTATCTTACCTACCTTGAGCGTAAGATAATAGGTCACATGCAAGTGAGAATGGGTCCCATGAGGGTGGGTCCTCATGGCTTGTTACAACCTATAGCCGACGGTTTGAAGCTTTTCTTCAAGGAGGATATTGTTCCCACAGAGGCCTATAGGTTAACCTTCTACTTCGCCCCTATCTTGTGCCTTGTATGTGCCCTGGTGCTTTTTGCGATTATACCTGTTGATAAGAACTTTATGATAACCAGGCTCAACATTGGCCTTTTGTACGTCCTTTCCATAGCGTCCGTGGGTGTTATGGGTATTATCCTCGCAGGTTGGTCTTCTGGCAGTAAATACTCTCTGCTTGGTGGTTTGAGGTCTGCCGCACAGATGTTTTCCTATGAGATATTCTTGGGCTTTTCCCTCATAGGCCCTCTTATGATAGCGGGCTCTCTGGATCTTGTTAAAATAGTAGAAGCCCAAAAGGTGCCTTTAATCGTTTATCAGCCTGTGGCCTTTGTTATCTATCTTATAGCCGCTTTGGGAGAGATAAACAGGGTTCCCTTTGACCTTCCTGAGGCAGAGTCGGAGCTTGTGGCGGGCTTCCACACGGAGTATAGCGGCATGAAATTTGCATACTTTTTCTTGGCCGAATACGCCAATATGCTTATAGTTTCCGCCATAGCCACCATAGTGTTCCTTGCAGGCTGGAAGGGTCCCGTACTTCCCGGCTGGCTCTGGTTCCTGATCAAGATGTCCATATTTGTGTTCTTCTTCATCTGGGTTAGGGCCACCTTCCCCAGGTACAGGTACGACCAGTTTATGGGTATTGGTTGGAAGATCATGCTACCCCTTGTGCTTGCAAATATAGTGGTCACTGGAATCGTAATGATGCTGGTGTGAGGAGGAGTCCATGATTGCCAAGGCTCTAATGAAGGATCTGCTCATAGGACTTAGGAGGACCTTCTACTACTGCTTTACCAAGCCTATAACGGTTCAGTATCCCAAGGAGAAGCTTACGCCTTTTCCGAGATTTAGAGGGTTTATAAGGCTTGTAAAGGACGAGGAAACGGGCAGGTACAAGTGCATTGCTTGTGGCCAGTGTGCGAGGGTCTGTCCATCCCAGTGTATAACCGTTAAAGGCGAGGGTAAAGGGAAGGAAAGACAGCCTGTTGAGTTTAACATTGACTTTTCCCGCTGTATATACTGTGGCTTCTGTGTGGAAATCTGTCCAGTAGGAGGGCTTGAAAACTCCAGCTTCTATGAAGGGGCAACATACGATATAGACTGGCTTAAGTTTGATATAGACAAGCTTTCCGAGGACTACAAGAAGTGGGAAAGGACCTTCAAGAAGTAGGGGGCTTGAGATGAGCTGGACGCAGTTTTTCTTTTACGTTTTTGCTGGTTTATCCCTGCTTTGTGCCTTGATGGTTGTGACAAGAAGGAACGCTGTGCACAGTGCGATATTTCTCATTATAACCTTTTTCTTCATGGCTGCTGTGTTTGTGATACTGAAAGCAGAGCTTCTGGCTGCTGTTCAGGTTCTGGTTTACGCAGGTGGCGTGGTTAGCTTGATGCTTTATGTGATAATGCTTGTTAAGGCAGAAGAGGCTAGTCAGGTAAAGCAGAACCTAGGTCAGATAGCCATAGCGGCCTTTATAGCGCTACTTTTGGCGTTGCAGGTGGGATCCATCGTTTATCTTTACTTTGCTCAAAAGCCCGCTGGCAAAGCTGCAGTTGAGGCTTTAAAGTACGGCGGCAATACAGAGGGCATTGGTGCCCTTTTATACACCAAGTATCTGTTCCCGTTTGAAGTGGCTTCTGTTCTGCTTTTGGCTGCCATGGTTGGAGCCATTGTGCTTGCAAAAAACAGGTTGGAGAGGTAGGTCATGGTGCCCTTGAGCCATGTGATAATATACGCCTTTCTCATGTTTGCCATTGGCATGTTTGGAGCCCTTGCCAGGAGGAATGTCTTTATTGTCCTTATGGGAATAGAGCTTATGCTCAATGCGGTTAACATTGCTCTTGTGGGATTTTCATCCTACTTGGGCAATGTGGCTGGTCAAATTATGGCCATATTCATCATAACGGTTGCTGCTGGAGAGGCTGCTGTTGGGCTGGCGATAGTGCTGTCCATATTCAGAAACAGGCTTACTGTTAACATAGACTCCTTCAATCTCCTGAAGTGGTGAGGAGGGTGCGATGATAAAGTATGTGTGGCTGGTTCCGCTGTTTCCGCTTATAGGAATGACCATCAACGGTCTTTTTGGTATCAGATTTATAAAGAAAAAGGCCCACTTTATAGCAGTTCCCGCCCTTGGTCTGGCGTGGCTTACATCCATACTTGTCTTTATAGATGTTCTTCATGGCCATGTGGGGGAGGTAACTCTCTGGGATTGGATAGTAACACCAGATGTCCATGTGAGGGTTGCTTTTTGGGTGGATCAGCTCACCGCCGTTATGCTCATGGTTGTTACTACCCTTTCGTTCTTCATACATGTCTACTCCATAGGCTACATGGGTGAGGATCCCGGTTATCCCAGGTACTTTACCTACCTCAACATGTTCGTCTTCTTCATGCTCATTCTGGTTTTGGGAAGCTCTTACCTGCTTCTGTTTGTGGGATGGGAAGGCGTTGGTCTTTGTTCCTACCTACTTATAGGCTTCTGGTATGAGAGAGAGTCTGCATGGAAGGCTGGAATGAAGGCCTTCATAACCAATAGAGTGGGTGATGCCTTCTTCATCCTTGGCATGTTTACCCTCTGGTACTACCTTGGGAGCCTTGACTTTAAAGAGGTGTTTGAGAAGGCCCATATGCTATCTCCTGAGGTGGTGACCATAGCAACGCTGTGCCTTTTCGCTGGTGCCACTGGTAAGTCTGCCCAGATTCCCCTTTATGTGTGGCTGCCGGACGCCATGGAGGGTCCTACTCCTGTTTCTGCTCTCATACACGCTGCGACCATGGTTACGTCTGGTGTTTACATGGTGGCCCGTTCCAACGTGCTTTACAACATGGCACCACTCTCTCTGGAGGTTGTGGCGGTAATAGGTTGCTTAACCGCTTTCTTTGCTGCAACCATTGGCACCTGCCAGTTTGACCTTAAAAGGGTTCTCGCCTACTCAACGGTTTCCCAGCTTGGCTACATGTTCCTGGGATGTGGAGTGGGGGCCTATGCGGCAGGAGTCTTCCACCTTATGACCCATGCCTTCTTTAAAGGGCTGCTCTTCCTCTCTGCAGGTGCTGTTATGCATGCCATGAGTGATGTTCTGGACATGAGGCTCATGGGCAACCTCAAAAAGTACATGCCCATAACAGCGGCAACCTTCATAGTAGGTGGTTTGGCACTTTCAGGTATCCCACCTTTTGCTGGCTTCTGGTCAAAAGACGAGATACTGCACCACACCTTTACCACAGGCCACTACTTCCTCTGGTTCCTTGGCACATTTACAGCAGGTCTTACCGCCTATTATACCTTTAGGGCCATCTTTATGACCTTCTTCGGAAAAGAAAGGATACCTGAGGAGATAAAGCACCATCTGCATGAAGCGCCCAAGGTGATGACAATACCTTTGATAGTGCTTGCCATTGGCGCCGCTACTGTAGGCTTCTTTGGGTTAAAGTCTGCAAGCGGGGAGTCCTACTTTGCTGTGTTTTTGGCTCCCGTTATGCATCACGCTCATCATGCGGCAGAACACGTTGCAGAGCACCACGAAGTTATCCCCGGATCCCTTTTGATACTCATATCCGTGCTTGTGGGGCTTTCAGGCATCTTTATCGCTTACATCGTGCACCTTAAAAAGCTCTTGGATCCGGAGAAGCTACTTCCCAAGGTCTGGCTGCTTCACAGGGTGCTGTACAGGAAGTGGTATGTGGATGAGATATACTTTGCTTTGTTCATATACAGAGTGCTGGATCTTGCCTATGTGTGCTGGAAGTTTGACCAGTTCATCATTGACGGTATAGTCAACGGCGCCTCCTGGTTTGCCAGAACCCTGGCCGCAATTACCAGGTTCTGTACAGAGCCCTTCATTGTGGATGGAGCTGTGAACGGTGCTTCCTATGTGGTGGATCTAGGGGCAAGGGTTTTGAGGCGCGTTCAGACAGGTATTGTTTCCAACTACATGCTCTTTGTGGCAATGGGGCTGTTTGGCCTGTTTTCCATATATGTTTTTGCGAGGATTTTCTAAAAACCTGATGAGGAGGATTGACCCATGGAGCTGCACTTTGGGACAAATGTCTTAAACTTCCCGTTGCTCTCATTTATAACTTACTTCCCGCTGCTTGGCGCCATTGTGCTGTTGTTCGTCAACAGGGAGAAGGTTGACTTCATCAAATGGTTTGCCTTTATCATTTCTCTTATAGACTTTTTGGTTTCCATAATAATTTGGTTTAAGTTTGACAGAACCACCTGGCACTTCCAGTTTGTTGAAAGGTTCACCTGGATTCAGAAGCTGGGGGTTGAGTATTACTTTGGCATTGATGGCATTTCGGTGCTGTTGGTGCTTCTAACCACCTTCCTCTCCGCCATATCCGTGCTTTGCTCTTTCAACTATATCCAGGAGAGGCAGAAGGAGTACTACATTGCTCTCTTGGTTCTTGAAACGGGTATGCTGGGTGTCTTCTGTGCCCTGGACATGTTCCTCTTCTACGTCTTCTGGGAGGTCATGCTGGTTCCCATGTACTTCATCATCGGTATATGGGGAGGTCCAAGGAAGCTATACGCAGCCATAAAGTTCTTCCTGTATACACTGTTTGGTTCGCTGTTTATGC
>JALVZS010000067.1 GCA_027022065.1 bacterium | reverse complement strand
CAATTATGGCAAGTTCCAAGCCATAGCCTATGTTTCTGAGAAAGTGGCTCGCCTCCTTCATCCCATATCCTCTAATTTTTTCTACTAGAAAATCCCTAGCCGCCTTAGAATCCCCAAATCTGGATATTAGCTGACGCACATTTAACTTTCCATCATCGCTAAAAGCCTGCTTTAAAAGCACCAGATTCCTAGCCTTTGTGTTGTGAAACCTTACCCTTCCCTTTAAAACTTCGGCTATCTTCTCCGCATTATCTGAAAACAAAAGTCCCCTTTCCACAAGCTCCTCAACAGCCATCCAGCATGATGTGGCCCTGGACTGAGGCGTCAGAAGGCAAAAAACGGCCTCCATATACAGCCTTTCATCGCTGGCTTCTCTCCAAAGCCTTTTAAACTCTTCAACTCTATCTTCTATATCCTTCTTGAACCTTTCGTGATAGAGGCTCAAAAGCTCCCTAGTAAAATCCCTATCCACAAGCCAGCCTCAAAAGGGCATTCACCGCCGCAACGGCAATGGGGGTTCCACCCCTATTTCCCCAAACGGTAAGGTACGGAACACCCAGCTCTTTTAAAACCCCCTTAGCCCTCACCGTTCCCACAAAGCCAACGGGAACCCCGATAACCGCCTTTGGCTTCACACCCTCATCGGCAAGCCTTTTTAGCTCCATCAAAACGGTAGGAGCATTTCCCACAACAACAAGGCTTTTGGCAACCTCATCCTTCAGCAGCCTCAAACCCCATGCACTTTTTGTGTATCCGGAAGGAGGCTCGCACTTGGGAAGTGCCTTTACCTCAACCCCCAACTCATCTGCAATCGCCTTGGATATACCTGAAAGCGCCATCTGGGTATCTACTATTACTCTTCCTCCGTTCCTTAAAACCTCTGAAGCCCTTTCGCAAAAACCCTCTTTGAACTCCACGAGGCTCGCTATGGAAAAATCCGCAGCAGCGTGAACCATGCGGGTAACGATTTCCTTTTCCATGTGTGAGAAATTGTGGGCCTTAAGGTGCCTCTTTATAAAATCAAGGCTTGCCCTCTCTATGTCCTCACTTCCCTCAAGCTCCACCTCGTTCACCAGAGGTCCCTTTCTGAAGTAGCCCCTGTCTGTAATCATCCGTCCATCTGAAACCCTCGTTCTGGAGCAACCCACAAAGACTATGGCGTTCATGCTCGTAAACTCCCTATCCTCCAACTCTGTCAGACTAGTTACCTCTATCCTTTCCCCATTGCTGAACGCATTTTCCACTATGGCAACTGGAGTGTCAGGTAGTCTATACCTAAGAATGGTATTAGCCGCCATGGCAAGATGATAGCGCCTTTTGGAGCTTCCAGGGTTAACTAGGACTATGGAAACATCGCAAAGAGAAGCCCTGTCCAGATTAAACACGATTTTCTCCCAAGGAATTAAAAGATCTGAAAGGGATATCAAGGAAAAATCTCCACCCAACGGCACTCCCACCTTAGATGCGGCAAAAGTTAGAGCGGGAATGCCCGGAATAATTTCCACATCAATATCCCTTCCTTCTGCAAGCTCAAGGGCAAGGGAAGCCATTCCGTATATCCCAGGATCCCCGCTGGAAACCAGGGCAACTCTGTTCCCCCTCTCGGCAAGATTAATGGCCACCTCAACCCTTTCCCTTTCCTTTCCCATGGGAAAAGAAATGGCCTTCCCCTTAGCGACATATTCAATCTGTCTAACATACTTCTCATACCCAACCACAAAAGAGCATTCCTCAAGCACCCTTTTTGCCGCAAAGCTCATGTGTTCCAATACTCCAGGACCAATACCCACAATGTGTAAAGATCCCCTAGCCATCCCAGACGCCAATGGCAAAGGTTACCCTTCCCACAACCTGCTTTTTCAGAAAAAGCCTTCCATCTGGAAGAACAGCAAGGGCACAGGGCTCAGCCACACCGGGAAGCCCCAGCTTGTCCTTCGCCCTTGAGGGAGAAAGAGACGGAAACCTTGAAATCACCTCTTCGGGCACCGCAACAACACAGCTTCTTTCCCCAACCAGAGGAAGAAGCACTTCTTTTGCCGCATCCCTTTTGAACAGCGGAACGGCAAAAACCGAAACCTCATCCAAACCTATATACTTTTCAATATGGGAAAGGGCAGTCTCTATGTCCTTCTGAGAAACATCCTTCCTCCAGCCCATGCCAACGCTGTAAACAGGCTTCCTATTAACAACCCTTGCGTTGAAGGATTTGGTGTTCCCCCCAAGGATCTCAAGGCCCCTTTCCTCTGCCAGCTCCTCTATAGAGGGCAAACCAAGAACTTCTGTCCCTGTAGTTATCACAGGCACTGCACCTATGGCCGAAGCTATCCTTCTTGCAAGTTTATTCGCTCCGTGGTGTCCCCCAATCAAAGACACGGAAAACGAACCCGCTATATCCACAACCACAACTGGAGGATCGCTCCTTTTGTCCTTAACAAAGGGCAATACTAGCCTTACAGCAACTCCTAAAGGACCGACAAAGACAATGGGTTGTTTTGCCTTCCACGCACTCTCAACCCTTTCCGAAAGACTTTTACCTCTAAGGATTTCAGCGTTTGGAAAAGACTCTTTGATCTTCTCGGCAGTCTCTTCACCTGCATTGCTTACGGGAATGATGCATACAGAATCGGCGTATTTAGACTGGTTTGCAGTGCTTTTGCCCCCGTAAAGATAAGAACGCTTCCCTTTAAGAAGCCTTCCTGGAAGAATGTAAATGATGGCAGATTGGGTTATATCCTCAACTTGTCTGAGCTCACCCAAGGTGGTTTCAACCACCCTCTCTTCAGGCCAGGAAGCTTTGTAGGCTATAACCACGGGTGTTTCTGGAGGAAGCCCTGCCTTCAACGCCCGCTTTTTAATCTCATCCATTTTGTGGGCACTTAAAAAAAGGGCTATGGAAGCTCCCGTTGCTGCAAATCTTTCAAGGGATTCCTCTGGCCTAACAGTTGTTTTTCCGGAAAGTCTGGTAACCACAAGGCTCTGAGGTCCATCCGGCACAGTAAACTCCTCTCTAATTGTGGCCATGCCCGCAAAAAGGGAGGAAACACCGGGCACCACCTCAACGGCCACACCCTTGCTCTCCAACTCCTCTTTCATCTCCTTAAGGGAGCCGTAAAGGGAAGGGTCTCCGGAGGCAAGCCTCACCACAAGTTTTCCGCTTTTAGCCTCAGAAGACATGAGATCAACAATTTCCTCAAGCCTTTTACCATGGCTGTTGACCTTAACACAAGAGGCCTTGCAGAACTCTAAAAGCTCCGGATTTACTAAAGAACCCGCATAAACGACCAGATCCGCCTGCTCTAGGAGTTTCTTCCCCTTCAGAGTGATAAGCTCCGGATCGCCAGGCCCTGCTCCCACTATGTAGACTTTTGGACCACAAGCACCCACACGGGCCTCCTCACCTCCGGCAGTCCCTTTTCGTAAACGGCAATTGAAAGCTGATACACCCTTCCTCCAAAATTTTTTGCCACCTCAAATGCCTTCGCCACCCCTTCTGAGGTTACAAAGCTTGAGGCGACAACCCCTCCAGGCTTTAGCCTCTCATAGGAAAAAGAAAAAATTTCCTCAAACCCCTTCCAGCCAGAGCCTATAAAGACCCCCTCTGGATCCGGAAGC